>NZ_LASY01000034.1:0-73770 GCF_000973155.1 Grimontia sp. AD028
GTCCTGGGTCCTGGGTCCTGCAGGAATTATTCAAGATCATCGAGACATTAAAAAAGCGGCACTGGTGATCAGTTGCCGCTTTTTCTATTCCTAGGAGCTGATCTTGCTCTTCCTAGGACCTAGGATCTTCTTTTCCTAGAACCCTTAATCCTCTTAAACCGCAATCGGCGCTTTAATCGATGGCTGGGCTTCGTAACCTTCAATCTCAAAGTCTTCTAGTTTGTAGTCGAAGATAGAGTCAGGCTTACGTTTGATTGTCAGGGTTGGTCGATTACCCGGCTCACGCTTTAGCTGCTCGTAAACGATATCATCGGTCAGGTGATTGTGATAAAGGTGAACATCACCGAAGGTATGAACGAAATCACCAACTTCCAAATCGCACTGCTGCGCAATCATATGGGTGAACAGCGCGTAACTCGCAATGTTGAACGGCACACCAAGGAAGTAATCGGCGCTACGCTGATAAAGCTGACAAGATAGCTTGCCATCAGCTACGTAGAACTGAAACAAACAGTGACAAGGAGCCAGTGCCATTTTGCCTTGCTCTGCATTTGCTTGCGGGCTGATAGTCTCGTCAGGCAGGTCAGCAGGGTTCCAAGCCGTAATGATATGGCGGCGTGAATTTGGTTTAGTTTTGATCTGCTCAATCAGCTCGGCAATCTGGTCAACTGTAGAACCATCCGGACATGCCCATGAACGCCACTGAGCACCATAAACCGGGCCTAAATCGCCCTCGCCTGTTGCCCACTCGTCCCAGATTGTCACGTTATTGTCTTGTAGATACTTAATGTTGGTATCGCCATTGAGGAACCACAGCAGCTCATGAATGATGGCACGTGTGTAAAGCTTCTTAGTGGTCAGCAGCGGAAAGCCTTCACTGAGATCGAAACGCATCTGACGTCCAAAAACAGAGCGTGTACCCACTCCAGTACGGTCACCGCGGTCTGTGCCGTTATCAATGATATCCTGCATCAAATCAAGATATTGCTTCATGGTTCTTCCTTTCGTTTACTACCCGCTACAGCGGGGTGACAAATCACAAATATAAAGAAAGCCGCAGGGATCTGCGGCTTAAACTGAAACTGTTACGCTGAGCGCGCTGCGTTTGGGTCTCTGCGATACGCCCAAATCACCATCAACACACCCACAATAATCATCGGAGTGGACAAGATCTGTCCCATGCTGATCCAGTCGCCAAACAAACCTAAGTGCGCGTCCGGCTCACGATAGAATTCAACGATAAACCGGAATGCCCCGTAGCCAATCAGGAACAAACCGGATACTGCACCTGCAGGACGCGGCTTCTTAATAAACCAGTTCAGGATTAAGAACAGCACGAAGCCTTCCAGCAAAAACTCATAAAGCTGCGAAGGGTGACGAGCAATCGGTCCTCCCGTTGGGAAAATCATGCCCCATGGCATGTCTGTCGCACGTCCCCAAAGCTCGCCATTGATAAAGTTGCCCAGACGGCCTGCGCCCAGACCAAATGGCACCAGTGGCGCTATAAAATCAGATACTGCAAAGAACGTTCGCTTGGTCTTGCGGGCATACCAAGCCATGGCTGCAATCACACCCAGCAATCCACCATGGAAAGACATGCCGCCCGTCCAGACTTTGAACAGGAAGAGCGGGTCTGCAAGAAATGCGTCGAATTGATAAAAGAGCACATAGCCAATGCGGCCGCCCAACACCACCCCCAGAAAACCTGCAAAGAGTAGATCACTGACTTCATCCCGCGTCCATCCGCTTCCCGGCTTATCTGCACGGCGGTTTGCCAGCCAAAGTGCAAAGGCAAAACCGGCGAGGTACATCAAGCCATACCAGCGCACTGCCAGCGGCCCGATTTCAATCAAGACAGGATCTATTTGGGGAAATGTCAGTGACATGAATTCGTCTTCCTTAGCTAAAAAACATACTTGCGCCCACCAGGAGCAAGAATACCGCGAATACGCGTTTTATAATGGGTGTCGGTAAACGGGTCGCAAGTCTCGCCCCGTAACGTGTTGTCATTACGGAAGTGACTACAATACCAATCAATGCTGGCAAGTAAACATACCCCACACTATAAGGTGGCAATGTCTCGGGTTGCGTCAGCCCGAAAAAGATAAAGCCTATGACACCGGAAAGCGCCAAAAAGACACCGCACAATGATGCACTGCCAATGGCTTTGCGCATTTCGACGCCATGATAGTTAAGATATGGCACGGTCAATGAGCCGCCACCAATTCCCGCAAGGCTCGCTATCATACCAATCGCAGTCCCACTGGTCATGCTGCCAAGCGAAGAAGGTAGCGGTCTGGCTGATTTTATCCGAAGTGACAGTGCCATTTGCAGAGCAAGCAACAGTACGATAATCCCGAAGACTTTCGGCAAATATTCCGTTGGCATTTTGTCGGCAATCGCACTGCCAAGCAGTCCGCCCAGCAAAATACCCGGTAACAAGGTTTTAATGATGGAAGGCTGAACATTGCCCAGGCGATAGTGTGTATAAGCAGAAGAGGATGACGTGATCACAATGCTTGCTAGCGATGTAGCAAGTGCCATGGGCATCACGAGATTGGCAGAGATCCCCGCCCAGGGCAGAAGCACGCTAAGCGCTGGCACAACAATCAGGCCACCACCGATCCCTAAAAGCCCGGCTAACAGACCAACAACGCCCCCAACGGCAAGACAAACGCCAAACAACCACAATGTGGCTTCTAACATGGAATATTCCTATCGGTGCTGCGCTTTTTAAATAGCCAGATCACCTTATTTATTTGCCCTGAGCTTTACGTCCGAGTATCGCTGTGGCTACTTACCTACCCGGATCAAACCGCCGAGATTGTACTGTTCTAAAAAGGCTTCTGAAGCGTTTCTTATATCACGCGCTAATGACAGTTGTTGGACAGTCGCCGCGTGCGACTCAAGCTGCTTACTTGGAATATGGCGCAAAACGTATTTGATTTTCGCGACACTCCGCGTATTCATACTGAGCTGCCTGTACCCCATTCCCACCAGCAGTGATGCACCAATAGGATCACCGGCAAACTCACCACAAACACTCACCGGCAATTTAAGCCGTTTGCTGTTGTCTAGAATTTGCCTAAGCACCGCCAACACTGAAGGGTGGAATGTATCATAGACGTCTGCCACGCGGGCGTTGTTTCTGTCCACCGCCAGCAAATACTGTGTGAGGTCATTGGTGCCGACAGAGAGAAAGTCGATGTGAGGAGCAATGGCGTCCAATTGGTAGAGCACGGAAGGAACTTCTACCATGATCCCAAGTTTTGGCAGCTTCAAGGTCTCGCCTTGCACACTAGCTATTTCCGTGACTTCCGCAAAGGCTCTCTCTACCAGTGCTTTGGCTTCTAACAGCTCAGACAAACCAGAAATCATCGGCAGCAGGATGGAGAGATTATCGCGCCCGATGCTGGCACGCAGCATCGCTCGAACCTGAATCAGGAAGATATCTGGATGGTCTAGGGTAAAACGGATTCCGCGCCAACCAAGGAAAGGATTATCCTCTTCGATTTTGAGATAAGGCAATGGTTTGTCACCGCCAATATCCAGTGTACGCATGACCACTGGCTGCTTGGGATAGCAATCCAGAATCGCACGGTATTGATTCACCTGATCGTCTTCCGACGGGAAGCTTCGTTGCATCAAAAACGGCACTTCGGTGCGGTAGAGACCAACGCCATCTACCCCACGGTTGATAGCAATGCTGGTATCAGCACTGAGTCCCGCATTCAAATGGACTTCTACCCGCACACCATCAGACGTTTCTGTCTTCTTCGTGAAGGTACTTTCGACTTCCTGTTGAAGCTCCAACTCTTCGTCACGAAGACGCTCATACTCTTCAAGAACCTGAGGTGCTGGCTCAACCAGCAAACGCCCCTTGAAACCATCCAGCACGATTTGCTTGCGGTGAACCAATTGCGGGCTGAATTCCACGCCCATGACAGCAGGAATGCCCAAGGCTCTTGCCAAAATGGCAGCGTGCGCATTCACTGCCCCTTCTTCTGCGACGACACCAGCTAAGCGATCACGAGGGATCGCAGCCAGCATGGCTGCCGTCAATTCGCGGGCAAACAGCACGATAGGTTCGTCAAAGTTCCACTGCTTGATTTCCTGATTCTCAAGAAAGTAAAGCAAGCGTTGACCCAGTTCCTTCACGTCATTGGCTCGTTCGCGAAGATAAGGATCTGACATATTCTGGAAACGCTCAGAAAACGCGTCAATGGTTTGCTTTACCGCCCACTCTGCCAAATCTCCATTCTGAATGCGCTCATTCATCGCCTTTCGCAGCATGGGATCATTCAGAAGGTGGATAAAAAGATCGAAGATCGCCAGCGTGTCCTGATTCAGTTCACTGTCAAAACGCTTTCGCAAACGGCGGAATTCGGTAATGGCTGCGCTGATAGCGCCATCCAATCTGTCGCGTTCTTTTTGTGTATCAAGGCAAGATGCCGGAAAGACCAAATCCAACCGTGGCTGGGATACATCACACCAGGCTTTGGCTATAGCAACCCCAGGTGATGCTGCAGCACCTTCTAAAAGTAAGACGCCCTTTGCGTTGTTGGGCCAAAAGCCTTGCGCTTTGGCGTGAGCAAAAACTACCGCAAGTTGGGCCGCCAACGTGACCAGAAAAGACTCTTCACTTTCATCAAACTGGCGAGAATCGCGCTGCTGGACAACCAAAATTCCCAGCACTTTTCGGCGATAAATAATGGGTGTGCCAAGAAAGGCTTGGAAAATATCTTCGCCGATATCAGGAAAGTGTTTGAAGTCGCTATGCGAACTGGCGAGTGCAAGGTTGATGGGTTCGGCACGACGGCCAACTAACCCCACCAAGCCTTCATCAAAAGAGAGAGAAACACGGCGAGCACGGGCATTAAGTCCCTGGGTCGCCATAAGATCATATTGTTCACGGTCATGATCCGCGATATAAACCGAGCAACACTCGGTTTGCATCGCAGAACAGGTCTCGCGCACTAAGACATTGAGCGCCTGTTTGACGTCGGTGGACGACGCTACATTGTTAACGATATCCCTCAGTTTCGTCAGCATCGGCGCCCTCGACGTTCATCCTTAGTTCTTTGCTGTGCCCCGCTTACCTTTTCGTTTGGTCTTTCTTTCGCGAAAAGGCATCGCCATTGGCGCAAACTCTTTCATCGCGCGTCGGTAAACTTCGCGTTTAAACGACACCACTTGCCTCACAGGATACCAATAACTGACCCAACGCCAGCCATCAAATTCCGGTGTCCCCCCGCGCTGCATGTTCACCTTTGACTCGTCACATTCCAGCTTCAGCAAAAACCACTTTTGCTTCTGACCGATACACACTGGCTTGGAATCCCAGCGAACCAGACGTTTAGGTAATTTATAGCGTAACCAATGACGACTGGTAGCCAGAATTCTTACGTCTTTCTTCGTGAGCCCTACTTCCTCGTATAACTCACGGTACATGGCCTGTTCAGGTGTTTCACCGTCATCAATACCACCTTGTGGAAATTGCCAGGAGTGTTGTCCGTATCGACGAGCCCAGAGAACTTGACCGTGGCTGTTACAAATAACTATCCCCACATTGGGACGGTAGCCATCGCCATCTATCACTGGACGACCTCAAATATAAATCTCTATTACCAGTGATTTTTTCACACTATGTGCACAGTGGTAAACAAACATTGTGTATGAGACGCATTTTTTGGGGGCTTCAACCGCCTTTATGGATAAATCCCCGGTCACCACTAAGTTATAAACAATCCGGTGAGACTAAGCGCACATTTATTCACGCTTTCTGTGGATACATTTGTGCAGAACAGACTTTAAACGGGACAAAAGTGTCTCTTTGAACGACATGAAAAGTGTCCACACAAGCGGAGTTTTTAAATTATATCTTTATATAACATATAGATAATTAAATTCAGCCTCATATTTCTAAGCAAAATCGGAGGACAAAAACAGAACGATCTTAAAGTGGTCAAAGATCCATCAAAGTAAGACTTACCCACACCACTCGCTCACTTTCTCATCAGAATGATCCAAAAGCCGCCTATTTATGTGACCAAAACCACTGTATAAGCATCCATGATCCATTTTTACACCTCCGACACTTAGATCGTTGTGGATAACTCCGTAAGGGTGCAAAAATGAGTGGATCCATTATGGTGAGGCTGATAGCGTTCACTGCAGACAACTAAGACACCGAGGCATGATGATCCCCGCACCCAATTCAGAAGCTGAACTCCTTGAACGCGCCTTTGCTTTGGCGGGCTTTACGCTCGGTGAACTGGCCGAACAACATGGACTGGAATGCCCCGTAGATCTGCGCCGAGAAAAGGGCTGGGTAGGCATGTTGCTTGAGACCTGTCTGGGTGCGACTGCAGGCAGCAAGCCCGAGCAGGATTTTCAGGAATTAGGGATCGAGCTGAAATCCATCCCTATCAGCCATACAGGAAAACCATTGGAAACCACTTTTGTCTGTGTCGCGCCACTGACTGGTGTTCAGGGGTTGACCTGGGAAAACAGTCATATCCGCAACAAGCTATCAAAAGTGCTTTGGATCCCGGTTGAAGGTGAAAGGGAAATTCCGGTTTGCGAGCGTCATGTAGGTATGCCGTTATTATGGAAGCCTTCAGAAGATGAAGAGTCGCAGCTAAAAGCGGATTGGGAAGAATTGATGGAGTTTATCGTGCTGGGAAAAGTGCATGAAATCAGTGCCAGACACGGTGAGTTCTTACAGCTTCGCCCTAAAGCGGCAAACAGCAAAGTCAAAACTGAAGCCTATGGCGCTAAAGGTCAACCCATCAAAACCTTGCCCCGTGGCTTTTATCTTCGCACTCAGTTCACGCGCAAGATACTCGCCCGCCACTTTATGCTGCCGGAAAGCGAAAGTTAGCTCTATGGTCTGTCGACCTTAAAGCGTAATTTCCATGTCCTCATTGCAGGAAGTATCCGCGGGCCCAAACTCATCATAAGGATCCAGCAGACGTAACGTTGCTTTTTTCACTCCCACTTTGCGAAGCTTCTCTGACACCTGTTCCATGTTGTCAAAATGCATCACTTCATCCGTATTGTCGTCTTTCAGTGGCTCCAGCTTGTGCCTGACTTCCACTTCCACCACATACTGTGCACCACCTGCATGTGCAATCACATAGCAATGGGGAACGTTGTCCGGGTGAGCCTGTATCCAGCTCTTCAATTGCTTTAATTTCATTTCGTTACCCGCATTGTTAATCGAATGTTAATTCTAGTATAAGGACTCAGGATAGTGTGTGTGGTTTAAAACTGATAATTCTGATCGCTCCCACGGAATCCATTTGCGACATCTCAAAACCTTCATCCGGATCTACACCCAGTCCCCCACTTTTTCGCTTGTACCGACAAGAAAACTTTTTAAGATGGAAGGTAAACCCCGCACATCTCGAAAACGTGTTTCTCGTCGTCCATGAGATGCAGCCCAAGGAGAAAGGATGCAATACCACACACTTCCCCATACCAATCTAGAAGTCAGTAAGATTTGTCTTGGCACTATGACCTTTGGTCAACAGAACACAGAAGTAGATGCTCATCAGCAGCTGGACTTCGCACTCGACCATGGCGTGAACTTTATTGATACCGCGGAAATGTATGCGGTGCCACCGACCCCAGAAACGCAGGGGCTAACTGAGCAATATATTGGTAACTGGCTGCAAAAATCGGGTAAACGCGACAAGGTGATTATCGCCACCAAAGTCGCAGGTCCTCGCGGCGTGCCTTACATTCGTGAAAACATGTCACTTGATCGCCGTAATGTCCGTCAAGCGGTCAATGACAGTCTCGCGCGTCTGCAGACAGACTACATCGACCTTTATCAGGTGCACTGGCCGCAGCGCCATGTGAACAGTTTTGGACAATTGAACTACGACCATCAAGACGAAAACTCAGGCGTCACCCTGCTGGATACTCTGGATGCGCTCGCCGAACTGGTGCGCGAAGGCAAAATCCGTCACATTGGTGTATCTAACGAAACACCGTGGGGTGTGATGAGCTATCTTCGTTTGGCAGAAAAACACAGCCTGCCGCGTATTGTGTCAATCCAGAACCCGTATAATCTGCTCAACCGCAGCTTCGAAGTGGGTCTGTCAGAGATCAGTCATCAGGAAGGCGTCGAGCTGCTAGCTTACTCACCGCTCGCGTTTGGTGTGTTGAGCGGAAAATACCTCAATGGCGCTAAACCAGAAGGAGCACGCTGCACCCGCTGGGAGCGTTTCGCCCGATACTTCACCGAGCAAGGGCAGGCAGCAACGCAGGCTTATGTTGATCTTGCTAAAGAATTCGCCATTGACCCAACACAGATGGCACTGGCTTACGTCAATACCCGCTCCTTTGTCGCCAGTAATATCATCGGCGCTACCACGCTTGAGCAACTCAAAACCAACATCGATTCCATAGACGTTGAATTGCCGGAAGAATTGCTGAAGCGCATTGAAGAGATTGGCCAGCAGTACTCCAATCCTTGTCCATAGCGCTTATTGACCTTGGGTTTTCAAATAGAAAAAGCGCCGTAAGGCGCTTTTTTATTATGTGATTATAGGGAATTCGGGAGTCACCTAGGATAGTGACTCCCTTCTGATTACGTTGTCAGGTTCAACCTTAACTTTCTGCGCATTCGTGCCACTTCGCGTTGGGCTTTAAATTTAGGTGCAACGGTGTGACCGATAGATAAGCCATCTTTCTCGAAACCAATATCTCGCATTAGATGCTCTGACAAAGGCTCGCCAACATAGCGAATTCGGCGATGGGCTTTTCTCCAGGCTGACTCTTCACGTTTAATATCCATACGGACGAAAAACACGGCCAGGCGCAGGTACATAGATTGGTTCATGACGGACTCCTTGTTGAGTATCAGGAGGCCTTGGATAGATTGCGGGAGAGGGATCTTAACTAGGAAGTGTCGCTCAGAGCCGCAGTCATATCCGCGGCCCATTTGCTAAAATGGTGCGGATTAGTGTACAGGTTTTCGCATATCTGCGCACAGATGGGTGGCGCAAGTCATGACGGATGTAAACAGTTGATTTGTCATCTTATTGCCTCCTTTCTGCGTAAACCTGCGGAGTATTCCGCACTTGTAAATTCACTGTTAATACTAATGATTTAGATCAATATATCAATGCGTTATTTGATATAACAATGAATTCAGTGGCATGTGCTTTATTAAACAATTTGAGTAAAGTTTCACCATATCCTGTTCGAGGTTTTGCCTATTTAAAAGGACATATTGCTTTTCACTAGCCAATTTTAAAATCAATCGCTCCGATAATCGTACTCCCGCAAATCATCAAACTGTTACAAACCCGAATAAAGAACATCCAAAATCCATCCCTTTTACGGATAGTAATTAACTATGTTCAATCTTATTAGTGGATATCATGCTGGCATTGATTGAGAGGTAACACACCATGAGAACTGCAGCAGACCGTATTCGACACGCCATCGCCTTCGAGGTGATAGGCCTTATCCTCATTGTAAGCATTCTGTCCCTGTTTGGTTTTGATGCCGCACACACAGGTGTGTTGGGTGTGGCTTTTTCCATTCTGGCGACAGGTTGGAACTACATTTATAACCTGTGGTTTGACAAAGCTATGGTGAAAATGACCGGCAGGACCGAGAAGAAACAAAAGCATCGTATCCTTCATGCGGTACTGTTTGAGTTGGGACTGCTTTGGGTGACGCTGCCTGCTATTGCATGGTGGCTTAACATCAGCCTGTGGCAAGCTTTCCTGATGGACATTGGTCTTGTGGCCTTCTATCTGGTTTACGCATACGTCTACAATCTGGCGTACGATAAAGTGTTTCCTATTAATGAAGGGAAGCTAGTCACCCAGTAATCTAATAGACGAAAAAAACCGCCTAATAAGGCGGTTTTTTTATTTCAGCTAATTACTTAGCGAAAGCTACGCGGTGCAGGAATCAAGCTGTGCTTGTTCAGCAAACGGTACATAGTTGCACGTGACACACCCAGCTCTTTCGCTGCAGCAGACACCTGACCATTGTTGCTTTCCAGCACAGCGAGCAGTGCATCACGCTCAGACTCTTCACGAATCTTACGCAGGCTTTGTTTGTAATCGCCCTGACGTGGCAGATCCAGATGCTCAGCTTCAATCACCAGATTATCCGCCAGCAGTACTGCACGTTTCACCTGGTTGATCAGCTCACGTACGTTACCTGGCCAGCTATAGTTGGTCAGGATCTTGTTCGCTTCTTCAGAGAAGGTGCGCGCCTGCGTGTTGTACTGACGTGCAAACTTCAACAGGAAGTGCTCAGCCAGCTCAGGAATGTCTGCACTTCGCTCTTTCAGTGAAGGCACAGAAATACGCAAAACATTGAGGCGGTAGAACAGATCTTCACGGAACTGACCTTCAGCAACCGCTTTTTCCAAATCCATGTGCGTCGCCGCAATCACACGAACGTCGATCTCTTTCGAGTATTTGTCGTCGTGCGTTTCTACCGTACCGTCCTGCAAAAGATGCAGAAGGTTTGCCTGAAGATTCAGAGGCAAATCACCAATTTCATCCAGGAACAGAGTGCCTTGGTGCGCTTGCTGCACTTTGCCTTCTGTCGTGCCATCACCAAACAGCTCGTTTTGAATAAGCTTCTCTGGTAGCGCGCTACATTTCACAGAAACGAACGGACCTTTCGCGCGGGTTGAAGCATTATGAATTGCCATACCCACCAGCTCTTTGCCGGTACCGCTTTCACCGTTGATCAGAACTGATACGTCAGTCGGTGCGACACGACGAACCTGATCACGCAGTTTCTTCATCACAGAGGTTTTACCCAGCAGTCCCATGTCACTGTGGTCGCCCAGTTGAGGCCATACGTGACGCTCAAGCTTCAGCATGCCCAGTTGGTGACCGATGGTGCTCATCAGTTGGCTATCTGGAATTGGAGAAGTGAAGTAGTCGATGCAGAAGCTCACAATGAACTGACAAATTGCATCATTGTTGAGTTGATCTTCGCGGATCAGCGCCAGCCAGCGAACCTGCTTGTTGCGGTTTACCAGTGATGCGACACCGTTGAGACTGAAATCATCGTGGCTGATATCCACAATACCAATGCAAGGACCAATGTCCTGAAGGAGAGATTGTGCTGCTCTGAGGTCATAACAGCGGTGACAACGCCAACCTGCTTGTTCCAGTGTTGCCAGCCAAGGTTCGTAAGTTCCGCCTACTACGACGAGTGAACTTGGAACCGCCTCAGATCTGAATTGCATACCCATAACGCCTGCCTTTAGTCATCCATTAACGACACGTGTTCAAAATGTTGTGAGTATCATTATATTTTGTAAGACAAGCAGGTCTGTCTCAATGTAGATACAAGGTAGCTCTCAAATCAGCACAGTTCCCAGATAAGACACTTTTGCTGTTCGATTTGCTGACAACATAGGCATCTAGTAGCTGACATATTTATCAGTATTATTAATAGGATAGACTATTCCATGATGCCCAAAAAAGCCATCAAAATGGCCAACATTTCAAACACTTCTCAATTTTGAGAAATTTAAAATTCTCTTTAAAATTTCTTAGATCATAGACTATGACCCGATTTATTGAGGCTATCTATTGATAGAGAAAGCAAAAAAACCGCGTCCAAGTGAGACGCGGTCTTTCATTTAAGGCAGGGCTTCGAGAAACTATCTCACTTCTTCGCCACTGGCGATGACGGTTTCTCTGACTTTGTCTGCAAACTGCAACGCTTCCTGGCGCACTTTGTCTTCATCCACCGTCAGTATGTCTCTCTCCTGCATCAGGAGCTGGCCATCAACGATGGCATGTTTCACGTTCGATGCATACGCGGAGTAAACCAAGGCTGAATAAGGATTGTACATTGGCACCATATTTGGCGCTTTCGTATCAATTACGATGATGTCTGCCAGCTTACCCGTTTCCAGAGAACCTATTTTGTCTTCCATGTGGAGAGCGCGTGCCGCCCCCATGGTTGCCATTTCGATAACCTTGATCGGAGGCATTGCTGCGCGATCTTTGTTCACCAGCTTGTGCACTTTAGCAACTTGGTTGAATTCATCCACTGTACTGAGTGTGTTACCTGACATTGGCCCGTCAGTGCCGAGACCAATTCGAAGACCATCATCAAACATCTTCAATGCCGGTGACACACCTTTGGCAGACTTGATGTTGGCACTCATGTTATGCGCGATGCCCACATCGTGCTTTTTCAGCAGCGCAATATCATGGTCATCGACATTAATCACGTGCGCGCCAACTAAGTTCGGTGTCAGCGCACCAATATCCGCCATGTATTCCACGGGAGACTTACCACCACTGCGCTCAGCAATCACTTCATTTTCACGTTCTGACTCTGCAAGATGGATCATCACCGGCACATCGTGCTCCAGCGAAAGCTTGGTGATTTTCTGCAGCACTTCGGTGGTATTGGTATAAGGTGCGTGTGGCGCGAAAGCTGGGGTAATACGAGGATGGTATTTATATTCCTGAATAAAGTTCAAGGCGTATTGGATGCCTTCTTCCGCATTTGCGGCATCAGCAACTGGAAACTTAATGACGGTTTCACCCAGAATCGCGCGCATACCAATCTTGTCGACGGTTTTCGCCACTTCATCTTCGAAATAGTACATATCGGCATAAGTGGTCACGCCGCCTTTCAGCATTTCCACATTACCCAGTTGCGCGCCGATACGTACCATATCTCTGCTCACCAACTGACTTTCTAATGGGAAGATATAGCGGTGCAGGCGATCTGGCACATCATCACCCAGTGAACGGAACACTGTCATTGAGGCATGAGTGTGGGTGTTGATCAATCCTGGCATCACAATGTCGCCATCCACATCCAAGACGGTTTTGGCCTGATAGGCTTCCGACAGACTCTCATCACCGACAGCCACAATTTTGTTGCCATCAACAGCCACCACACCATTATCGTAAACCGCTTTATCAGCGTTCATGGTCAATACGGTCGCGTCTTTAATTAACAGGTCGATATGTTCAACAGCAAACGCTGCCGATGAAGCCAACGTTGCCAGGGCAACACTGGCAGAAAGGAAGGATTTTTTTAGCATGGTTATCTTCAATAAAAGCAGCAAGGAATTGCGCGGGCATCATCCCTGCAGATGAATCAAACCGGAACTAAAACGTTAATTACATCGCAATATTTGTGACATTGAGCAAACGTTTGCACACTAACATACGCACATAAAAAAACACTGGCATAAGCCAGTGTTTTTGGTGTCTCAGAGACGTCTCAGAAGTCAGTCAGATTTAGTCTTTCTTCTGGTTCTGTGGACGCATCGCCGGGAACAGAATCACGTCACGGATAGTGTGCGTGTTGGTAAACAGCATTGCCAGACGATCGATACCGATACCCTGACCCGCTGTTGGTGGCAGACCATGTTCCAGTGCAGTGATGTAGTCTGCATCGTAGAACATTGCTTCGTCGTCACCTGCGTCTTTCGCATCAACCTGCGCTTTAAAACGAGCGTCCTGATCTTCTGCGTCGTTCAGCTCCGAGAAGCCGTTCGCCACTTCACGGCCACCGATGAAGAACTCAAAGCGGTCTGTAAAGAACGGATTGTCATCGCTACGGCGCGCCAGCGGAGAGATATCTGCCGGGTAGCCAGTGATGAAGGTTGGCTGGATCAGTTTAGGTTCTGCGGTTTCACCGAAGATTTCTTCCAGAAGCTGACCACAAGTCCAGAATTTCTCAACGTAGATCTCCAGAGACTTCGCGATAGCCACCAGCTTCTCACGATCCTGAACATCTTCCACTGTCAGCGCTTGGATATCAGCATGCTCTGGGTTGTAGTGCTTGATCGCTTCCAGCATGGTCATACGTGCGTATTTACCACCGAATTCCACGGTGTAATCGCCGTAAGGCATAGAGGTTTCACCCAGAACTTCAACGGCCACGGTACGCAGCATGTCTTCAGTCAGGTCGATCAAGTCGTTGTAATCTGCGTACGCCATGTAGAACTCAATCATGGTGAATTCTGGGTTGTGGCGTGGAGACAGACCTTCGTTACGGAAGTTACGGTTGATTTCGAATACGCGCTCGAAACCACCCACAACCAGACGCTTCAGGTACAGCTCAGGCGCGATGCGCAGGAACATTTCCTGATCCAGTGCGTTGTGGTGAGTGATAAACGGACGTGCAGAAGCACCACCCGGGATCACTTGCATCATTGGCGTTTCCACTTCCATGAAGTCTTTTGACTCCATGTAACGGCGGATCGCAGAAATCAGCTTAGAGCGTACCTTGAATGCGTTGCGCGAATCTTCGTTCACGATCAGGTCAACGTAACGCTGACGGTAACGCATTTCCTGATCAGTCAGACCGTGGAATTTTTCTGGCAGAGGACGCAGTGCTTTAGTCAGCAGTTGGTACTCTTCCATGTTCACGTACAGGTCGCCTTTACCAGACTTGTGCAGTGCACCTTTCACACCGATGATGTCACCGATATCCAGACCTTGATATTGCTCTTTCAGCACGTTCTGAACGTCTTTCGCTGCGTACGCCTGAATGCGACCGCTCACGTCCTGAAGTGCCAGGAAAGGACCACGCTTTGCCATCACACGGCCAGCAACGCTGACTTTATGATCCAATGCTTCCAGCTCTTCCTTGCTCTTTTCGCCAAACTCAGCCTGAAGATCAGCCGCTTTGTGCTCACGGCGGAATTCATTTGGGTGGCCGTTTGCATTGCAGCTTTGACGAATGTGGTTCAGTTTTGCACGACGCTCCGCGATCAGCTTGTTTTCGTCTTGTAACTGGTCAGTCATAGTGAACCTTTGAATTAACTTAAAAAATTACAAACCAGATTTCAGGCTGGCTTCAATAAACTTGTCGAGATCACCGTCAAGCACCGCTTGGGTGTTACGGTTTTCGATACCGGTACGCAGGTCTTTAATGCGTGAGTCATCCAGAACGTAAGAACGGATCTGGCTACCCCAACCGATGTCAGACTTCGCTGCTTCATTCGCCTGTTTCTCTGCGTTCTGCTTTTGCAGTTCCAGTTCAAACAGTTTTGCGCGAAGCTGCTTCATCGCCTGATCTTTGTTCTTGTGCTGGCTTCGGTCATTCTGGCACTGCACCACAGTGTTGGTTGGTACGTGTGTAATACGTACCGCTGATTCGGTGGTGTTAACATGCTGACCGCCCGCGCCTGACGCACGGTAAACGTCGATACGCAGATCAGACGGGTTGATATCGATGTCGATATTTTCGTCCACTTCCGGGTAAATAAACGCAGAAGAGAACGACGTGTGACGACGACCGCCTGAATCGAACGGGGACTTACGAACCAGACGGTGAACACCGGTTTCGGTGCGCAGCCAGCCGTAAGCGTATTCGCCGCTGATACGAACGGTTGCTGATTTCAATCCAGCCACATCACCTTCAGACACTTCAATCACTTCGGTCTTGAAGCCTTTTGCGTCAGCCCAGCGCAGGTACATGCGCAGCATCATGGATGTCCAGTCTTGCGCTTCAGTACCGCCTGAACCTGCTTGCAGGTCGATATAACAATCAGAACCGTCGTGATCGCCAGAGAACATGCGGCGGAATTCCAGCTTCGACAGCTTCTCTTCCAAATCGCTCAGCTCCGGCTCGATTTCATCGAACGTATCCTGATCGTTTTCTTCTACTGCCAGTTCGAGCAGTTCGGTGATGTACTCGCCACCCTGATCCAGCTGATCGATAGTTTCTACTACCGCTTCCAGCGACGCGCGTTCACGACCTAACGCTTGAGCGCGCTCAGGTTCGTTCCACACATCAGGTTGTTCGAGTTCGGCATTAACTTCTTCTAGACGCTCTTTCTTGGCGTCATAGTCAAAGATACCCCCTAAGGACATTTGCACGCTCGGCAATGTCCGCTAGGCGGTTTTTGATTGGATTGATTTCAAACATGGTCACTTTTCTATGTTCGGAATGAGTTTTAACCGCCGAATTCTACAGAATTGCGGACGGAATATACAGAGTGTGATGGGGATCAAAGGAGAAATTTTCGGAGAAAAATGAGAGAAAAGCTAAAGGTCCTGGGTCCTACAGTATTTGAACTGTTTAGCAGAGCCTCTGGCTCTTGCTCCTCCTAGGACCTTCTTTTCCTAGGACCCCAGGACCTGCTCTTCCTTACCTAAACCGCCGCCATATGCTCGACCATCAACTGCACTGTGCGATTACCACGGAACTCATTCACATCGAGGCGATAAGCGACCTCGACCATTTGCACAGAGGGATCTGGCCAGCGACGCAAGTCAATGTTGAAGGCGATGGCGTCCACCATTTGTCCGCCCATGACAGGTTCCAGCATCATTTTCAGATGTTTTCCGCCCACCAGTTTTTGATGCAGCAGCTTGAACTTGCCATCAAACAAAGGTTCAGGGAAGCCTTGCCCCCACGGACCACCAGAGCGCAGTGTTTCAGCCACATCCAGACTGATCTCATTGGAAAGGAGTTCACCGTCTGAAAGCAGTACACCTTTCAGCTCTTCTTCGCTGATGGTGTTTTTTACGGCTTCGTCGAACAGTTTCGAGAAACGTTCAAAGTCCGCTTCGGCGATCGTCAGACCCGCCGCCATGGCGTGACCGCCGAATTTCTTAATCAGACCTGGGTTTTGCGTATCAATCACATCCAGGGTGTCACGCATATGCAGCCCCTGAATCGAACGTGCTGAGCCTTTGATAGTGCCTTCACCGCCATCCGCGAAGGCAATCACAGGGCGGTGGAATTTGTCTTTAATGCGTGATGCGAGGATACCAATCACACCCTGATGCCATTCGCGCTGGAACAGTGCAAGGCCGCAAGGCAGACTGCTGCCTTCACCAAATTGAAGACGCTCACAAATCGCCATCGCTTCTTCTTTCATGCCCTGCTCGATTTCCTTACGGCTTTGGTTCAGGGCATCCAGCTCACTTGCCATCTGGCGCGCGGCTTGAAGGTTTTGACACAGTAAAAGCTCAATACCAAATGACATATCATCCAAGCGGCCTGCAGCATTAATGCGTGGCCCCAAGGCAAAGCCGAAATCACTCGCCACCAGCGTCGTCATATTGCGGTTCGCTACTTCAATCAAAGCCTGAATACCCGGACGACATTTCCCCGCGCGGATTCGCATCAAACCCTGATGCACCAAAATGCGGTTGTTGGTGTCCAGCGATACCACATCGGCCACTGTACCCAATGCGACCAAGTCCAACAGTTCCGCCAAGTTCGGTTCAGCGATACCACGCTGGGCAAACCAGCCGTTATCACGAAGATGAGCACGCAGTGCCAACATCAGATAAAACGCCACACCAACACCTGCGAGCGATTTGGACGGAAAGCCACATTCGTTGAGATTCGGGTTCACCATAGCATCAGCATCCGGCAGCACTTCGCCCGGTAAGTGGTGGTCGGTCACGACGACCTGAATATCGCGGGCTTTGGCTGCCGCAACCCCTTCAATCGAGGACACGCCGTTATCCACGGTCATGATAAGTTCCGCGCCTTTGGCCGCAGCTTGCTCTACCACGTCTGGGCTCAAGCCATAACCATCGTCAAAACGGTTTGGCACCAAGTAATCGACGTTAGTGCAGCCCATCATGCGAAATGCCGTCACAGAAAGGGCCGAGCTTGTTGCGCCATCGGCATCGAAGTCGCCCACCACGATAATGCGTCGCCCTTCTGCCATTGCAGCTGCCAGCAGTTCTACGGCGCGTTCAATGCCATGTAGTTCGTTGTAATTCAGCAGCCCGCGAGCGCTTCGCTCCAGTTCACCTTCAGAGGTGATACCTCGGTTAGCGTAAATACGCTGGAGTAATGGCGGAATTGAAGCGGGAAAAGCAGCATCCTGTGCCGCGTGACGACGTTTTATTTCAATCATGGAATGAACCTGTGCCTGGCGGCGTTACCACCAAGTTGATGAATGCGGATTGAAGGGACATTGTAACGGGTGACGGAGAAAGAAAAAGCCCGAGCTCTGTTTTCGGTGAGCCACAAACGCAAAAGGCGCCGACTTTCGTCAGCGCCTTGAGTATCCAAGCAGGGATTAGCTTTCTTTTTGCTTCAGCACTTGCAGCAACTGAGGCGCAGGCAGATAACCGGAAAGCATGGTACCGTCTTCCAGCATGATGGCTGGCGTGCCAGTCACACCCATCGCGCTACCAAGAGACATGTGGCGGCGGATAAGATCCGTACATTCTTTAGTCTCTTCGTCGAAGTTTCGCGCTTTCGCCAGATTCATAGCATTGGCTTTGTCATCTGCACACCAAATAGCACTCATTTGGCCGATGTTTGGTGAGCGCTCACCCGAGCGAGGGAAAGCCAGGTAACGAACGGTAATCCCCAGATCGTTGTATTCCTGCATTTCACGGTGCAGCTTCATGCAGTACCCACAGGTGGTATCCGTGTACACATTCACTACGTATTTCTCGTCTTTCGCCGGATAGACGATCAACTCTTTCTCTACACCTGCCTCATCAAACAACTTCTTGTTGCGTTTGGCCTGAGTGATTTCAGTCAGGTTGATAGATTCCGTCGGTGTCGTGTGGAAAAGCTGGCCATAGATAAAGTAAGAACCGTCTTTATTGGCATAAACCACGCCGCCATTGGTCACGACTTCGTACAGACCTTCAACCGGTGCTTTTTCAATGCTTTCAACATTCAGGCGGTATTTTGTCAGTACATCAGCAATCGCCGCTTTATCTGCGCCTTCCGCAGCTTGTACGCCGAATGACAACATGGCAGAAGCAATCAGAGCGCGCGCCATCAGTTGTTTTAAATTCATAGTGTTCAGATCCTGAAAATGGGTTTGCGGGCAAACTGTCACTCACTCAGACCGGACAGAAACGAAAAAAATCCCAAGTGAGGTAAAAAAACACCCGTTCGGCTGCATTATGCCCGAGGATGGTGCTCCTGATGCAACTGTTTTAGTCGCTCAGTCGCGACGTGAGTATAAATTTGCGTGGTCGACAGGTCACTGTGCCCTAAAAGCATTTGCACCACTCGTAAATCTGCACCGTGGTTCAGCAAGTGCGTTGCAAAAGCATGGCGCAAAACGTGTGGCGAAAGCATGTCACCATCAATGCCTGCGAGCGCCGCATAAAACTTGATACGGTGCCAGAAAGTCTGACGGGTCATCATACGGGCACGTCGGCTAGGGAAAAACACATCCGAACTTTGCTCACCGAGCAATGCCGGGCGGCTGTGCGCCATATATCGCTCCAGCCAGTCGATTGCTGCCTCTCCCATCGGCACCAGACGCTCTTTGCCCCCTTTACCAATAACACGCACCACGCCCTGACGCAGACTGACATTTTCAGTGGTCAGACTGATAAGTTCAGTCACACGAAGACCTGTCGCATACAGCAGCTCCATCATGGCTTTATCGCGAAGCTCGAGAGTGTCTTCTACATCGGGTGCATCAAGCAGCGCTTCCACCTGCTCTTCTGACAAATCTTTTGGCAGGCGCTTTGGCAATTTGGGGCTGATCAATGTGGCCGTTGGGTCGTCTTCACGCTGCTTTTCGCGGTAAAGGTATTGGAAAAGACGACGCATTGCAGAGAGCATACGGGCACGGCTACTTTGCTTGTAATCCTGATCGAATAACCAATGTTGGTAATCCTGCAGTTTGGATGATGTCACTTGCACCAGAGCCACGCTGTCATTATCCAGCCACTGGCAAAGTTTGGTCAGATCGTTTCGGTAAGAGGCCAGAGTATTCTCAGATAACCCCCGCTCCATCCACATAGCATCCAAAAACTGCTCTACCAATGCCGCGTTTTGTTCCACGATTCACTCACTTAAGTTCGATTGTTGCTTCTCTCAAACTACCTCACCCCCGCATGAATGCAAGGTTTACCCTGATTAAGCAAAACGATTGCAGCAAAATGCGCCAAATCCTCGTGGTTTACAGGGTGGAGATACAAGGCCACGAGGAGTAGAATCCCCTCGACGCAACAGCAGGAAAAGCACATGAAAATAGGTTTGTTTTACGGCTCCACCACTTGTTACACCGAAATGGCGGCAGAGAAAATCCGCGATATCCTGGGTGACGACTTGGTGGATATTCACAACATCAAAGAAACGCCGGTTGACCAAATGAATCAGTACGATTTGCTGTTGCTGGGCATTTCCACCTGGGACTTTGGTGAGTTACAGGAAGATTGGGAAGCGGTATGGTCACAACTTAATGGCCTGAACCTACAAGGTAAAGTCGCCGCCCTTTTCGGTCTTGGCGATCAGGAAGGGTATGCCGAATGGTACCTTGATGCCATGGGCATGCTGCATGATGAGCTGTTGCCAACCGGCCTGAAATTTATCGGCTACTGGCCAAATGAAGGTTATACCTTTGAAGCCTCAAAAGCGCTGACCGCAGACGGCAAACAGTTTGTCGGTCTGGCATTGGATGAAGACAGCCAATACGAACTGAGTGATGAGCGCATCGCGACCTGGTGTGAGCAGGTGTTGGTTGAGTTTCAGGAAACGCTATAGCCCCTGAACCTGCAAGCCACCTTTCAGACATAAAAAACCACCGCATCCGGTGGTTTTTTTGTATGCCAATAACTTTGCTTTACGCGTGTGACGTCTCGTCTTTACGCTTACCCACAAAGCTCACTGCAACCAGCGCTATTGCCGTTGGCAGCAGCCACGCCATGCCATAGTTAAACAGTGGCAGCACTTTTAACGCAGACACATCAACGCCCGCGACTTTCGCTGCATCCAAAAGTGCAAACACCAAAGACACACCCAGTACCACGCGATATGCCAGTTGTGGGTTAGGCATAAAGCGGCGCAGGAACGTCAGAGCAATCAGCGCAATCGCAACTGGGTAGAGTGCAAACAGGACAGGAACAGAAATCGCGATCAACTGGTTCAGGCCTACGTTCGCTACCACTGCACAAGCAATAGACAGGATAACAACCCATTGACGGTAAGTGATTTTGGTCAGAGTGCTGAAATAGTCAGAACACGCTGAAACCAGACCGATAACCGTCGTCAGACACGCCAGTACAATGATGGTCGACAGGATGATTTGACCAGCAGGGCCAAACAGCGCCAGCACGTAAGCTGACAGAATCGCACCACCGTTTGCTGCGCCCGGAGCCACACCCGTCGCTGTCGCGCCCAGATAGAACAGAGAAACGTAAACAAATGCCAGACCCGCAGCCGCAATCACACCTGCATAAATCAGGTACTGACAGGTTTTCACCTGATCGGTGACGCCTTTCTTGCGGATAACATCAACAATCAGCATACCGAACATCAGAGCGGCGAAGGTATCCATGGTGTTGTAACCTTCAAGGAAACCTGTCGTGAACGCCTGATCCACATACGCCCCCTGCGCTGCCACGATATCGCCTTGTGGGTTCACCACAACTGCAATCGCCAGCACTGCCAGTGCCGCAAACAAGGCAGGCGTCAGCAGCTTACCAATAGTGTCGATAAGCTTGCCTTGAGACAGGGAGAAGAACATTGCGATGGCAAAGAACACCACCGAGAAAAGCGACAACTCGAACTGACCCGGTGCATTCAGGAAAGGCTTAAAGCCCATCTCATAGGCCACCAAACCAGCACGTGGCGCTGCAAAAGCAGGACCAATAATGATGAAAATCAGCACTGCCATCAGTGTAGCGACTGACGCTGGCAGATCGCGGGTCAGGCCTTTCCAGCCGCCACCCGCCACGGCAACCGCGACGATACCAATAAGAGGAAGGCCTACAGCAGTGGTCAAAAAGCCCAGCATTGCAGAAAAGGTGTGTTCACCTGCCAGAAAGCCCGCCAGAGGAGGAAAGATGATATTTCCGGCCCCGAGGAAAAATGCAAAGGTCATAAACCCTAGCGCGAGTATATCGCTAACCTTTAAACTCTCTTTCACTTCGTAATACCTATGTGTGTTTGCTTAATAATTGTGTAATCAACCGGTTAGCCTTTTGGTTATTTTTACTGCGCAATACCGATTACGCAGAATAATGACGAAGTTTCACCACACAGACAATAGAACATTAAAAAATAGATTATAAATCCATTTTTTAATCATTAATTGGCGTTTATAACCAACCATTAATCTTTAAGCGATAGAAGTTAAAGATCCTGACTGCAATAATCCATAACATAGCAGCAACATAATTATCTATTTTTTAAGCAATTGTCGACAATGGCAACAAGTAGAGTTCAAGAGGGTACCGTGAGTAAAGGCTTCAGATTCAAGCAATTTACTGTCGAAGATAAGGGCTGTGGCATGCCAGTCAGCACGGATGGCGTGCTGCTTGGCGCCTGGGCTGAAGCGGGAGAGTCTGATGAAGTGCTCGACATTGGCACGGGCTCTGGCTTACTGGCACTGATGATGGCGCAGCGGTTTCCCGCAATAAAAATCACCGCGCTGGATATCGATGAGCAGGCCGCCAACACCGCGCAATTCAATTCAGAACAATCTGCTTGGGCAGATCGGATAACTGTGCTGCATCAGGATATTGACGAGTGGGAAAACCCGTTGCAGTTCAATACTATTATCTGCAATCCCCCTTACTTTAACTCTGGCGAGCAAGCGGGCGATTCTCGGCGCGCCACTGCGCGCCACACCGACACCCTTTCTCACGACACCTTATTAAAAGTGATAAAGACTCGACTTTTACCCAACGGACAGGCTCATTTGATCTTACCTTCAGTGGAGGCTGATGCCTTGCTGGCGAAAGCCAAAGAGTATGGACTTTATTGCCAACGGCTGTTGAACGTACAACCAACCGCCAACAAACCAGTGAGTCGAAAGTTGATGTCGCTATCGAATCAGGAAGAACATGGTTTAGATGCCAAAACCTTGGTGATCCAGGCGGCGGGAAGCTATACAAACGACTTTATTTCGCTCACAAGAGATTTTTACCTCAAGATGTGATGATCGTACTTGAATTAGTCTCTATAATTCGCCCCCTAACTTTGAGTGGAGAAACAACGCGTGCGAACTTTTGCTGAACTAGAACTGGATCCTCAACTGCTACAAGCGCTGGATGACATGAGCTTCGAGCGACCAACAGCGATCCAGGCTGGCGTGATCCCTCATGGTATGGATGGCCGTGATATTCTGGCGTCTGCGCCAACGGGAACAGGAAAAACGGCGGCTTTTGTATTGCCATTGCTGCAACACCTTATCGACTTCCCTCGTCAGAAGCCGGGTCCTGCACGCGCCCTGATCCTGACTCCAACCCGTGAACTGGCCATTCAGGTTGCTGATCAAGCCCGCGCGTTGGCGAAATATACCGATTTAAAGATCATCACCATCACAGGTGGTATCTCTTACCAAGAACATGCTGAGATTCTGGGTAAGACACAAGACATTGTGGTTGCAACTCCTGGCCGTCTGATGGAATACATCGA
Source organism: Grimontia sp. AD028 (assembly GCF_000973155.1). NCBI lineage: Bacteria > Pseudomonadati > Pseudomonadota > Gammaproteobacteria > Vibrionales > Vibrionaceae > Grimontia > Grimontia sp. AD028. The sequence goes on from NZ_LASY01000034.1 coordinate 23,347, forward strand.
AGCAGAACGCTTTGACTGCCGTGCGATTGAAAGCCTGGTTTTGGACGAAGCAGACCGCATGCTCGACATGGGCTTTGGTCCTGCCGTTGATAAACTCTCTACCGAATGTCGCTGGCGTAAACAAAGTATGCTGTTCTCCGCGACGCTGGAAGGTAAAGGCATTGAAGGCTTCAAAAACACCCTGCTGACCGATCCGGTAGAAGTAGAAGCTGAACCGCCACGTCGCGAGCGCAAAAAGATCACCCAGTGGTACTACCGCTGTGACGACATGGCGCATAAAAACGCCCTATTGAAATCTATCCTGACTGAACAGGCTGAGCGCGCGATCATCTTTGTGAAAACCCGTGAGCGTCTGGCTGCACTGCGTGAATTCCTGACCAAAGAGAAAGTGAATTGTGCATGGCTGCAAGGTGAAATGGCTCAGGCAAAGCGTACTTACGCTATCGAGCGCTTCACAACAGGAGAGATTAATGTTCTGTTAGCGACCGATGTTGCAGCACGTGGTATCGACGTGCCGGATATCGACCACGTCATCAACTTCGACCTGCCACGCAAAGCCGACGTGTACCTGCACCGTATCGGCCGTACCGCCCGTGCGGGTAAGAAAGGTAACGCCATTTCTCTGGTGGAAGCACACGACCAACCCATGATGGATCGTATCTGCCGCTACATGAAAGAAGACGTGAAAGAACGCTATGTTAATGGCATGAAGCCAAAACATAAGAAGCCGGAATTTAAGAAGAAAAAGAAAAAGCTTTCTAACAAAGAAGTAAAAGGAAAAGCCAAGAAAGCGGCGAAAAAAGCAGCGAAAAAATCCGCATAATCAAGCTTTTACTGGATTTTCAATTTAATTAGCGTTAAAAGAGGAGGCGAAAAGCCTCCTTTTTTATTTGTTTGCGATCGGTCGCAGATAAAAATTCTAGTTTGCTAATGGAATGCAGACTAAAGATCGGGCTCACAATCCGTCACATTGACAACACAAAATGTTAACAATTCAAGTAATTTTCGGATTATCCTGCCATTGGATAAAAAATCATCTATCCAATATTTTTTATTAGAGGGATCTTGTAATGCAATCTGTTGTTGATTTTTTAAACAGCATTATCTGGAGTCCAGTGCTTATTTACACCTGTTTGGGTGCTGGCCTGTTCTACTCCATCGTAACGCGCTTTGTTCAGGTTCGTCAGTTCAAAGAAATGACTCGCCTGCTGTTCTCTGGCAAAAGTTCTGAGAAAGGTATTTCATCTTTCCAGGCACTGGCCGTTTCACTTTCTGGCCGTGTTGGTACCGGTAATATCGCAGGTGTCGCCGCCGCGATCGGTTTCGGTGGTCCAGGTGCCGTTTTCTGGATGTGGGTTGTTGCCTTCCTTGGCGCTGCAACGGCTTACACTGAATCTACCCTTGCACAAATCTACAAAGAAGAAGACAAGGGTGAATTCCGTGGTGGTCCGGCTTACTACATTGAGAAAGCGATGGGTCAGAAGTGGTACGCATGGATTTTTGCCATCGCGACTATTTTTGCCTGTGGTGTTCTGCTGCCGGGCGTACAATCAAACAGTATCGGTAACGCCGTTGAAGCCGCATTCGGCTCTGGTGAAATGATTGAAACCGCGATTGGCACCTACAGCCTGGCGAAAATCATCACCGGCACCCTCATCTCCATTTTGCTTGGTTTCATCATTTTTGGTGGCGTGAAGCGAATCGCGAGCTTTACTCAGGTCGTCGTGCCTTTCATGGCGCTGGCTTACATCATCATCGCATTCGTTATCATTGCGCTGAACATTACTGAAATCCCAGGTATCGTTGCGATGATCATTGGCGACGCATTCACACCTATGGCAGGTGTTGGTGCGGCTATCGGCTGGGGTGTTAAGCGTGGTGTTTACTCTAACGAAGCGGGTCAGGGTACAGGCCCACACGCTGCGGCAGCCGCGAACGTTCAGCACCCTGCGCAACAAGGTCTGGTTCAATCCTTCTCTATCTACATTGATACCCTGCTGGTATGTTCTGCCACCGCGTTTATGATCCTTATCACTGGCGCATACAACGTTCACGGTGCGGGCGAAGCCTTCATTATCCAAAACGTTGCTGCAGACATTGCCGCGAATGGTCCAGTCTTCACCCAGATGGCAATTGAAAGCACCATGCCGGGCTGGGGCAAACCGTTCATTGCGATTGCACTGTTCTTCTTCGCGTTCACCACGATTCTGGCTTACTACTACATCGCAGAAACCAATGTGGCCTACCTGCGCCGTACCATCAAACTACCAGGCATGATGTTTGTGCTGAAAGTGATTCTGATGGCAGCGGTATTCTACGGTACCGTGAAAACCGCCAACCTCGCGTGGGCGATGGGTGACGTGGGTGTGGGTCTGATGGCTTGGCTGAATATTGTAGGCCTTGTGATCATCTTCTTCCTGAGCAAGCCTGCCCTTAAAGCGCTGCACGATTACGAGCGTCAGCAGAAAGAAGGGGTGGAAGAATATACCTTCGATCCTGTGAAGCTTGGTATCAAGAACGCTGACTACTGGGAGCGTCGCCTGGCACGTCGTACCCAAGACAGCGAAGCTTCGGATGAAGTCTCCGGTAAGCCGGTCAATCCGACTGCTTAATCGAGATTATTGAGATACAGAAAAGGTTAGCCTCGGCTAACCTTTTCTTTTTTCTGATTTTAAATGGCGATTACTGCTCTTCGCGCTTAAACACCAGTTCCTTGTCGCTCGACTCTTCAGCACAGAACCAGTATCCCGCCGTATCAAACTGCTTCAACGCGTCAACCGAATCAATGCGGTTGTCGATGATGTAACGCGCCATCATGCCGCGTGCTTTCTTGGCGAAGAAGCTGATGACTTTATACTGGCCGTTTTTCTGGTCTTTGAACACTGGCGTGATGATCTGCCCGTCCAATTGCTTCGGTTTGACTGATTTGAAGTACTCGTTCGAGGCGAGGTTCACCAGTACCTTGTCGCCCTGTGCGGCCAGTGCCTGATTTAGCTCATCCGTGATGATGTCACCCCAGAACTGATAAAGGTTAGTGCCGCGTGGGTTCGCCAGTTTAGTGCCCATTTCCAAGCGGTAAGGCTGCATCAAATCCAGAGGACGCAACAGACCGTATAGACCTGACAACATACGCAAGTGATTCTGCGCCCAATCAAAGTCCTCTTCACTGAAAGTTTCTGCTTCAAGGCCGGTGTACACGTCGCCTTTGAATGCCAAAACCGCAGGGCGGGCATTGTCGGTCGTGAACTCCGGCGACCACTCAGCAAAGCGTGCCGCGTTCAAACCTGCAATCTTGTCACTCACCTTCATCAGGCTCGAGATATCCGCCGGTGTCAGTTTACGGCACACATCAATCAAAGCTTCAGAGTGCTCGGTTAGCGTCGGTTGCGTATAACGCTCCGTCGCAAGCGGTGATTGGTAATCCAAGGTTTTTGCCGGAGAAACCACAATCAACATAGTGTCATTCCTTTCAATCTCTTATTAGCGCAAAGAGTAACACTGACCATCAAAAAAGCCACGCGATCAAGCGTGGCTTTTTCCGATAACTGCCATAGATGAAACCGAATGAATCACCGCGTAGGCGAGCGATTTTCCGATTCTGTGACTTGCGGTTTACCCCAAACGCCTGGCTCAATCTGGTTGAGCATATCAGGGTGATTGCGGCTGTTGAACGAAGGCACTTTGCCCTGTTTCACCTGCTGGTTGTAGTCTTTCGCCAGTGTCACCACGGTGCCGGATAGCAGCAGGATTGCAATCATATTGACGATCGCCATCAAGCCCATTGAAGTATCCGCCATGATCCACACCACTGGCAGTTCAGCCATCGCACCAAACATCACCATGCCAAGCACCACGCAACGGAACAGGTTCAAGCCGGCCTTGTGGTTATGCTCGAGGAATATCAGGTTAGTTTCCGCATACGAGTAGTTCGCAATGATCGAGGTAAACGCGAAGAAGAAAATCGCGACTGCCACGAAAATGCCCCCCCAGTCACCCACTTCGTTAGAAAGCGCACGCTGGGTCAGTTCAATGCCAGTGATTTCACTGCCCGGCATGTATTCGCCGGACATCAGGATAATTGCCACGGTAGCAGAACAGATAACGATGGTGTCCACAAACACGCCCAGCATCTGCACATATCCCTGAGACGCAGGGTGTGGCGGGTACGGCGTTGCGCTAGCTGCCGCATTCGGCGCCGATCCCATGCCCGCCTCGTTGGAAAACAGGCCACGCTTAATGCCTTGCACCATGCCCTGTGCCACTGTGTAACCCAACGCGCCCGAAGCCGCCTCTTCCAGACCGAAAGCACTGCGGAAAATCAGCGACAGCACATCAGGCACTTTTTCCAGATTGGTCAGCATGATGTACATGGCAAGCGCCAGATAAAGCAGCGCCATCACCGGCACAATCAACTCAGCCGTGCGGGCAATTTTTCGAATGCCACCAAAAATAACAAAGGCGGCAAGTACCACTAGCACAGCTCCAACATAGAGTGGATCAAAGCCAAAAGCGACGTAAGCTGCCTGAGTAATGGAATTAGCCTGTACCGAGTTGAACACTAAGCCAAAAGCGATAATAAGCAGCACGGAGAAGACCACGCCCATCCAGCGCATGCCGAGGCCTTTTTCCATGTAATACGCTGGGCCACCACGGAAGTTGCCATCGTCATCACGGGTTTTGTAAAGCTGCGCCAGCGTGCTCTCGGCAAAAGCCGTAGCCATTCCCAGCACGGCTATCAACCACATCCAGAAAATCGCACCTGGACCACCAAGAGTTAACGCAACAGCAATGCCCGCCATATTGCCCGTGCCCACGCGCGCCGCCAAGCTGGTACACAATGCCTGAAACGAGGAGATACCCTCTTTGTCTGATTTACGGCTGTTTTTCATCACCTTGAACATGTGCCCAAAGTGACGAATTTGAATAAACCCAAGACGCAGCGTAAAGAAAATGCCCCCACCGATCAGAAGATAGATGAGCACCGATCCCCAGATCAGGTCGTTTAAAAAGTTGATGAGACTTACCACGCCTACCTCTCTGTACGCATAAACTGATTCGCAGTGTCGTTGTTCTCCGATGCGGAGAAAATGCGATTTGATGCGACTGACGCAAGCCTAGCGTCTGCCGATAATGATGCGGGTCTCGTCGGCAAGAAAGCGTCACAAGAACCCCAAAACGTGTCGGTTTTGCGGCAGATCCCGCAAATTGCCGCGAGATGATGCTATCAGCCACGATAAAAATCAATATGAATTAAATTTCATACTTGATGAGCAAAAAATACCCACACATCAAGACCAAGCGTTTGCGTTACTGCTTTTCCATAACAGGAATAGAACATCGTGTTCACCTTGTCTGGCACCCTTTATGCATTTTATTCAATGTGTGACCAAATTCGATATTTCCCCGGTCTTTTGCTGTGACAGGGGCTTGGGGGACACCTCCCCAGATAAATTTGATGTTGTAGCTGTGAGACAACTTAAGGCACTGCAACTGCACACATTTTGCCCAGCGACGGAATAAAGGTGATTGCGTTCTCATAAAAACTTCACTGAGGTGCAACAAATGAGAAACACTTCAATTTTATTTTGTCGGAGGTTTGATACTTAATTAGCGACCGCAACGGTAAAACGAGGTGAATTTATGGATAGCTTTGCCTTTGATGATGTATTCGATCAAGAGCGACCACAACGCGGTGGACGAACCAAACAAGCAAAACGTAAGTGGAGAGAAATTGAGGCGTTAAAAGACAGACAGCGCCTGCGCAAAGAGCTGCAAGATATCGATATGCTCGGTGACTTCAACGACAGCGATTTCGATTTTTAAGTAGCGTACTCACTGGTTTAAATCGTCAATTTACTGACAACATAACATTGGAATTTTAAAGAAAAGGCACCCGACAAGGGGTGCCTTTTTTTGTCTGTCACTATGGGCCTTTGAGAGCAGCAGAAAGCTCTTTGAACCTGTCTGCCACCTGCTCACCAAACAGCGGATCAATATCCTCTTCCTCCCATTGTGTCTGCAGGTACTTCCAATCTTCAGTCGTCAGGGTTTGCTCCAACACAGGCAGGATGGTTTTCTCTTCCAAGTCCAGATGTTCTTTCTGACAGCCTACAAACCGGTTGAGTTTATTGGCAAAGAGATCGAGCGGAATGACAGCGTCCATCAATATCATGTCGACGGTATCCGCAAACTCAGCGGTTAAACCTGCCAGTGCTTCGTGCTCATCATCCAATCTGGCCACCCCCTCTGAATCAGGGTAATGCTGTAAGTAATAGTGGTAGATAAGGTCTTCTTTTGGATGGTGATACTTTTCAGCGTACTCTTGCAGGTAACTAACCGTGTCCTTAATCAGGCTGTAGTTAACGGGCCTTTCCTGCTGAATGGCCGTCAGCTTTTTCGACAACAGTTTAAGCAGCCGGCTGATGTTCCGGTGATCTCTATGAATGCTGGTTACTAACATAGCTCCTCCCTTTCTTCATTCACACCACGAGATCAGTCTATCGAACCGGACTGTTCACAAATTGCGCAAGGTCATTTTTTGTTCAGTTTCACCTTTGCAGTACATACAAACAAAAAGCCCGCGATGAAAATCACGGGCTTTCTAAAATCAATGAAACGAATCTATCCGTCGAGTTCTGGCTGCCAGTTAATCGGCGCTTTACCAGACTGGGTAAGCAGTGTGTTTGTGGTAGAAAAATGTTTGCAGCCCAAAAATCCACGATGCGCGGAAAGTGGAGATGGGTGTGGCGCTTCCAACACATGGTGACGGTTACGATCAATCACACGGCCTTTCTTGCGGGCGTGGGAGCCCCAAAGCAGGAACACGACACCTTCACAATGTTGGTTTACGGCTTCTATTACGCGATCTGTAAAGGTTTCCCATCCTAAGTGGGCATGAGAGTGTGCGTTACCCTGCTCGACCGTCAGAACGGTATTAAGGAGCAACACGCCCTGATCCGCCCAGCTTTTGAGGTATCCATGCTGTGGAATGATGAAACCTGGAATATCCTGAGCCAGCTCTTTATACATGTTCACCAGCGAGGGTGGCGTTTTGATACCGGGCAGGACTGAAAAACAAAGACCATGCGCCTGATTAGGACCGTGGTAAGGGTCCTGCCCCAGAATCACCACTTTCACATCTTCCAGCTCTGTAAAGCGGAAAGCATTAAATACGTCTTCCTTAGGCGGGTAAATCACTGTGCCTTTCTCACGGGCTTCCGCCACATAAGCCATAGTGTGTTTGAAATAGTCCTGTTCCTTTTCCTGGCCAATCACATCGTGCCAAGTCATCGCCTGTGTCATGCTTTCCCCAATCCTCTCTATTCTTCAGCGTCCGCTATTCTACGCAGAAACACGCTCAGATGCTGTGACTTCAAACTGACGTAACAAACGGATTTCATCCGCCCACGCTTCCGGTTTAATGGTCTCCAGAATCAATGGAATGCCATTGAAACGATTGTCTTGCATGATGACCTCAAAACACGGCAAACCAATCTCGCCCTCCCCCAACGCCTGATGACGATCAACCCGGCTACCAAAAGGCGTTTTAGAATCGTTGAGGTGCATACCACGCAGATACTGAAAACCGACTGTGTTATCAAACTCCGTAAAAGTCGCTTCTGCCGCGCTGTGAGTGCTAAGATCATACCCTGCCGCAAAGGCGTGGCAGGTATCAATACAGACACCAACACGGGATTTATCTTCCACTTGCGAGATAATCGCCGCCAGTTGCTCAAACGACCATCCAAGATTGGTCCCCTGACCCGCCGTGTTTTCAATCACGGCAACGACCTCTGGTACGGCTTGATGTGCCTGATTGATAGACTCAGCAATCAGGGAAAGGCAGGCTTCCTCGCTGATTTTCTTCAAATGGCTACCGGGGTGGAAGTTCAGCAAGGGTAATCCAAGGATTCGACAGCGCTCCATCTCATCAATAAATGCCGCGCGGGACTTTTCCAGCTTTTCTTCTTCAGGTGCACCCAAATTGATGAGGTAAGAATCATGTGGCAACACTGCCTCAGGAACAAAGCCATGCTTTTGGCAATTTGCTTTGAATGCCGAGACATTTTTCGCTTCCAGTGGCTTTGCCTGCCACTGTCTTTGGTTCTTGGTAAACAGTGCAAACGCATTGGCACCAATTGCCGCGGCGTTAACCGGGGCATTTTCTACCCCACCGGAAGCGGATACATGTGCTCCGATAAACTTCATCTTCTCTCTCCAGGTCGAAACCGTAACCGACAACATTTTAAGTTACTCATACCGTAAAAGTCCGTTTTGATTTGCATATCGCTCTAGCACCACCAGACTGTGCCATCACATGGACTTGGGGCGATATCCGCATGTATCCCAATGCAATTCACACGCCATAAATGTAGTAATTAAATTACATTTGTAATTTTTAACAGAATATCGTCTTGTTAAAAATTTGTTTTAAACCATATATTTGATCTTTTATTGATTCAAAACAAAAAATCCAAGGCGTAAATTTCGCATATTTTGATTGTATTTTGACTAAAATCAAAATACCCTTACAAAAAATAAGGTATACAAGTACCCAGCTCATCAATTGATGGAAAATTAAAACCACCAAGCCTATCAAAAGGGGAAGGATTATGATCACTGGTATTCAAATCACTAAAGCGGCAAACGACGACCTGCTGAACTCTATCTGGCTGCTGGACAGCGAAACCAACGAAGCACGTTGCGTTGCAGCAAAAGCGGGTTTCGAAGCGGATCAGGTTATCCCTGCAGCAGATCTGGGCGAGTACGAAAGCCGTGAAATCGCTATCGAAGTACCTGCAAAAATCGAAGGTGGTCAGCACCTGAATGTTAACGTTCTGAAGCGTGAAACACTGGAAGACGCTGCTAAGCACCCAGAAAAATACCCACAGCTGACTATCCGCGTATCTGGCTACGCTGTGCGTTTCAACTCTCTGACTGTTGAACAGCAGCGCGACGTTATCGCACGTACTTTCACTAACACTCTGTAATATTCACAGCGTTAGCAGAAGTATAAAAAAACCGGCCAATTGGCCGGTTTTTTTGTTTTCTGTCGCGTGAAATTAGCCAGCGACCTTCATCAGGTATTCACGCAGCTGAGCGAAATCCGCATCCTGCTCAACAGACAGCAGTTCCATCGCCGCGTGTTTTGCCAGAGGGCCTGGCAGCGGAATATCCTGACCCAGGATCTCGTCTACAGACTCTTTGAATTTCGCCGGGTGCGCAGTGCACAGGAACAAGCCGTATTCGCCATCCTGCAGTTGCTCGTCCAGCACACGGTAAGCAATGGCACCGTGTGGCTCACACAGGTAACCGCCATCAAACATCGCTTTCAGCGTTTCTGCCGTTTGCTCGTCAGTGACTGCACCTGCGCCCAGCTCGTTCAAACCCCAGCCTTGACGCTGACAAAGCTCTTCAATGCGCGGCCAGTTGTTTGGCTGGCTCACATCCATCGCATTTGAGAGCGTTGGAATGGTTGGCTCTGGCGTCCACTCACCGGTTTGCAGGTAACGTGGCACGGTATCATTCACGTTGGTTGCAGCGATAAAACGTTTGATTGGCAGGCCAATCGCTTTCGCCAACAAGCCCGCAGTCAGGTTACCGAAGTTACCACTTGGCACTGCAACCACCAGATTTTCGCGTTGTGCTTTGGTCAGTTGCGACGCAGCTTCAAAGTAGTAACAGATTTGCGCCATGAGGCGGCTAATGTTGATCGAGTTTGCTGAATTCAGGCCAATCGCTGCGCGAAGCTCTGCATCATCAAAGGCATTTTTCACCATCGCCTGACAGTCATCGAAAGTACCGTTGATGGCCACGGTGTGGATGTTGCCACCCAGCGTACAGAAGAGTTTTTCCTGCAGTGGGCTGATCTTACCTTTCGGATACAGGATAACCACGTTGATGTTTTCCATGCCGTAGAACGCATGGGCAACAGCGGCACCGGTATCACCAGAAGTAGCAGTCAGGATGGTTACTTTGCCGCTATCAGACACTGCTGCCAGCGATTGCGCCATAAAACGGCCACCAAAGTCTTTAAACGCCAGTGTCGGGCCGTGGAACAGCTCAAGTGCGCTGATTTGGTCTGTCACTTCCTCGACAGGCGCCGGGAATTGGAAGGCATTTTCCACCATGCTGCGCACGGTTTCTGGTGACAGTTCGTCACCGATGAATGCAGAGAGAATGTCGCTGCTGCGGCTGACAAAATCTTTGTCCAGCAGCGCATCAACGTCTTCAAATTTTGGCAGTTCGCTTGGGAAGAACAGACCCTGATTACGGCCAAGACCCTGTTTTACCGCTTGACCGAACGAAACCTGCTCGTCGTTTTCTTTGATGTTGTAAAGCTTCATAGTTCACTTCCTGTCACTGTCGATCCTTTCACATCCAATCGACAGATGTGGACAAATCCTTCTTCGTTCTGAACGTAATTTTCCTCTAGCCACTTCGCTACGCGCTCTGCCACGGCTTTGTCATCCGTGATGCTAAACAGCGTCGGGCCTGAACCTGAGATACCGGTCGCCAGTGCGCCTGCATCCTCTGCGTAATGTCTTGCTTCGGCGAAGCCCGGCAACAATTTCTCGCGGTAAGGTTCAGCGACCACGTCTTTGATCATGCTCGCAGCAAGCTGTGGTTGGCCAGAATAACAGCCATGGATGAAGCCTGCCAGATGGCGACCGTGATTAATCACATCCTGACGACGATATTGTGCAGGCAAAATCGCGCGAGCCTCTGCCGTCGGTACTTTGATACCCGGGTACGCCATCACCCAGTACCACTCGTCAAAACAAGGCACTTCCTGGCTGATGATTCCCATTTGTTCAACCATCAACTGCAGGCCACCAAGATAACATGGCGCCACATTGTCATAGTGGAGGCTGCCGGAAATCGCCGCTTCCATCTCGCCCATCAACGCCAGCAAAGTGGTTTCGTCCAACGCTTCATCATGGTACTTGTTCAGGGCATCAAGTGCGGCAACGATAGAACAGGCACTGGAACCCAAGCCTGAACCGATAGGCATGTTCTTTTCGAGCGTCATGGTGACGTGACGAACAGGCTGTCCCAGCTTTTCCATTTCACGGGAGAAGACCACGAAGCTCTGATAAACGATGTTTTCTTCCTGATCTTTCGGCAACTTATCAACAAAGCTACCAACGCAGTTCAGGGTAAAGGGTACATCGCCGCCATCTTCCACTTTCACGCGATCGCCAAGCAAAGTGCCATCGATGGGCGACACAGCGGCGCCCAATACATCAAAGCCTACACTGACGTTACCGATTGAAGCCGGTGCGTAAACAACAACGCTCATCTTATACCCCCAGTTTCCAGCCAAGTGTACGCATCAAGTCTGCAAACACACCTGCCGCTGTGACGGCAGTACCTGCACCGTAGCCTCGCAGTACCAATGGGATTGGCTGGTAGTAACGGCTGTAGAAAGCCAGCGCGTTCTCACCTTCCTTGATTTTGAACATAGGGTCGTCAGCATCCACCGCCTGGATTTTCACTGAGCACTTGCCGTTCTCGATGCTACCCACATAACGCAGCACTTTACCTTCGGCACGCGCATCGCTCGCCAACTTCTCGAAGTAAGCGTCAGCTTCCGGCAGTTTTGCCATAAAGGCTTCTACATCGCCTGAGGCATCAAAGCCCGGTGGCAATGCTGGTTCAACTTCAACATCTTCCAGCTCAAGGTGCATACCCGCTTCACGGGCAAGGATGAGAAGCTTACGTGCCACATCCATACCAGAGAGGTCATCACGTGGATCCGGTTCAGTGAACCCGCTCTCACGCGCTGCTGTCGTTGCTTCACAGAAGCTCTGACCTTCGTCGAGCTTACCGAAGATGTGAGACAGAGAGCCCGACAGGATGCCGGTGAACTTCTCGAGCTCGTCACCTGCAGCAATCAGGTTTTGGAGGTTTTCGATGACTGGCAGACCAGCGCCCACCGTGGTGTCGTACATGAACTTACGACGGGTCGCACGTGCAGACTTACGTAGCTGCTGGTAGTACGCCATGCCCGCCGTGTTAGCTTTCTTGTTCGGAGTAATAACGTGGAAGCCCGCAGACAGGAAATCTGCGTATTGATCGGCAATCGCCTGATCTGAAGTACAATCGATAAACACAGGGTTGATGATGTGGTTTTGCTGAACCAGACGTACCATGCGAGGCAGGCTGAAAGGCTCATCGGCTTTCGCCAGCTCATCACGCCAACTGTTCAAATCAATCCCTTTGCTGTTCAGCACCATGCCACGGCTGTTTGCCATACCACACACGCGGATAACAATGCCCTGATCAGCCAATTTCGCCTGCTGGCGTTTCACCTGCTCAATCAGTTCACCGCCTACACCACCCACACCCACAATGAAGACATCCAGGTAGTGGTTAGAGTTAAAGAGGTTCTCGTGACACGCTTTTACCGCTTCAGACACGCTGTCATCCGGGATTACCGCAGAGATTGAACGTTCAGACGAGCCTTGGGCAATTGCTACAATATTCACGTTCACTTCTGCCAGTGACGTAAAGAACTGGGATGCTACGCCTTTCGAGGTGCGCATCGCATCACCCACCAGAGACACAATCGCCACGTTATCTACAAATTCAACCGGCTCAAGCAAGCCGTCTTTCAGTTCCAGTTCAAAAGTTTCCTGCAGCACACGCTGTGCCATTGGCTTGTCTTCCGCTTCGATACAGAAGCTGATGCTGTATTCAGAAGAAGATTGGGTGATCAGGACAACGGAAACACCTGCTGCAGACATGGCACCAAAAACGCGGGCAGCCATGCCGACCATGCCTTTCATGCCAGGACCTGACACATTCACCATGCTCAGTTTGCTCAGGGTAGTGATCCCTTTCACTGCCAGGTTGTCTTCACCGCTGTCATTACCGATCAAAGTACCTGCACCCTGTGGGTTGGCGGTATTTTTGATCAGACAAGGAATATGGAAACGTGCGATTGGAAGAATGGTTTTCGGGTGAAGAACTTTTGCACCGAAGTAAGAAAGCTCCATGGCTTCCTGATAGCTCAGAGATTTAAGCAGTGTCGCGTCTGGTACCAAGCGTGGGTCACAGCTGTAAACGCCGTCCACATCCGTCCAGATCTCACAGCATTCAGCGCGAACACACGCCGCCAACACGGCTGCAGAGTAATCAGAACCATTACGGCCAAGGGTAACCAGCTCACCTTTTTCGTTGGATGCAGTAAAGCCAGGCATTAAACCGATATGTCCGGCAGGAATTGGCTCTTTTTTGAAGCGCTCAGAAGACACTTCAATATCAACAATACCTTCTACATAGTCGCCTTTAGACAGCAGGTATTTAACTGGATCGATAACGAAAGTGTTGTAGCCACGGGCTTCAAGCAACGCAGACATGGTTGCAATAGAAAGGCGTTCACCTTTACTGATGATGCGAGAGTATATGTTGTCAGGACAGAGCCCCAACAGTGCAATACCATGGATGTATTGCTTTAACTGGTTCACAGAGCGCTCTAGCTTGTCATAGAGCGAAGCTTTATCGATGCTTGGCTCCATTTCTTCCAGTCCGTCAAACAAAGCAGAAAAGATCTTCCTGATCTCAGCCACCTGGATCTCGGCTTCGCCATGTTTGACTGTGTTATCAATCACATCAACCAACAGGTTAGTGATCTTAGCAGGGGCGGACAGTACCGCCGATACCTCACTTTGGCAGGTATTGCTGGTGATGATCTCTGCTGCGCGGCTGAATCTCTCAGCATTTGCCAGCGAAGTACCACCAAACTTTAATACTCGCATCCTTTCCTCCAATTCCTTCCAGAACTCGCAAATTCAATAATAAAGGGGTTAAAAAAAAGCCCGTACCTTGTTGGGTACGGGCTTCTTTTTAAAATTCTGTGCATGTCAGCCCGCACCCGCACCAATGGTGTTGGTAATAATGGTGATAATGGTTGTAGTGCCGACTGTTTTAAGCATGGCTTTTTAACCTTCCGTGCTGCGTTTTTATAACCTTTACCGAACAAGGGTATCAAGGTCAACAAAAATTTAAGTTATCTCTCAAAAAAACGCTTCATTTCGCAAGTATTTCTAACGAATTTAAAAGATGAGAAACCGCACCATTTACCAGCATCTTCCTTGCTAAGAATGATTAAGGCAGACATAGTTAGTTGAATTGGACAGAAAATCAGCAACCGCGAAGGAGGGAACCATGGCAGTTGCGATGGAGGAATTGGTCGCCCAGACCATATTGCAAGGCTCTGATGCCATGTATGGCCGATTTTTAGATGTCACGGCTGGGGCACAGGAAAGGTTTGAGGCGCGCGACTGGAAAAGCGTGCAAAAAGCCCTGAAAACCCGCATTAACTTTTATGACCACCACGTGGGTCTTGTCAGCCAGCAGTTGAAAACCATGCTGGGAAGACAACACGCGACGCGTTCCTTCCTGATGGCGGTAAAAGCGGAGTACAGTCGCCTTTTGGACGATTACCCCCGCTATGACATCGCAGAAAGTTTCTTTAACTCTGTCTATTGTCGGATGTTCGATCACCGCAACATTCGCCGAGAGAAGTTGTTTGTAAACAGCTCTCAAGGTGGCCGCATTCCCAAATACCCAACGCCATTACTCAAGCGTTACTCTTCCGACAGAAAACTGATCCAAACCATTGAGCGTGTTCTGGATGACACCCCTTTTACTCTGACGTGGGTCAACAAGGCAAGGGACATTCACCGTATTGTCGAAGCCATGCAACGCAGGCTAGGCCCGCAATTAACTGAAGAAGTCACCATCGACATGGTGCGCGAACCTTTTTACCGGAATAAAGCCGCCTACCTAATTGGCCGCATAGATATGGCGAATCAGGTTCGCCCCTTGGTGTTGCCCATTCTGGTGAACTCAAAAGGCGAGTTGTATGTGGATGCCTGTATTACTGACTCTGACGAGCTCAGCGTGATCTTTGGCTTCGCCCGCTCTTACTTTATGGTGTTCGCCCCTGCACCCGCTGCGTTAGTTGATTTTCTTAACCTTCTGATGCCCCATAAGACGCCAGCCCAGCTCTACACGGCGATTGGATGTCAGAAACACGGCAAGACTGAGCTCTACAGGGAGTTCCTTCACCATATCGAATCTTCTGATGATCAGTTCGTTATTGCACCGGGGATCAAAGGGATGGTCATGTCGGTGTTCACGCTGCCTTCTTATGGCTTCGTCTTTAAGATCATCAAAGACAGATTCGCCCCGCAGAAGGACATCACCCACGCTGTCGTCAAAGAGAAATACCGCTTGGTTAAAGAGCATGACCGGGTTGGACGCATGGCCGATACCCTGGATTATCGCAACTTCATTTTCCCGAGAGAACGTTTTAGCGAAGAGTTGATTGAAGAGTTACTTGAGGTTGCACCATCACTGATCAAACTGACCAAAAATGAAGTCCATATTCGCCACCTCTATATGGAACGCAGGATGATCCCGCTTAATATCTACCTTGAGCAGGCAGATGACGATGAGTTGAGAAATGCTGTTCAGGAATATGGCGACGCAATCAAACAGCTGGCTGCGGCCAATATTTTTGCCGGTGACATGCTGTTCAAGAACTTTGGTGTGTCGCGTCACAGCCGGGTGATCTTCTACGATTACGATGAGATTTCTTATCTGACCGAAGTGAATTTCCGCAAAATTCCGCCACCTCGCTTTCCTGAAGACGAAATGGCTGCGGAGCCTTGGTATAGCGTGGGAGAGTTTGACGTTTTCCCGGAAGAATTCCGTACATTCCTGCTCATTAATCCAAAGATCCGAGCTCTGTTCGATGAGCTTCATTCTGATCTCTTTGATGCAAGCTACTGGAAAGACCTGCAAGAGAACATCAAACAAGGTCAATTTAACGACGTATTCCCTTATAGCGATGAGTGTCGTTTCACGAATCAGTAAAAATGAGACGCTGAGCAATCGGCGTCAATTTTCTAACACAATATAGGCATGCCACTTGCTTGATAATTAACCGCCAAACGCATTCGACGAAAAATTGCCGCATGCACAACGCGGTGGCGTAACCGACTGAATATACAGGCAGGGTGAGAGGGGAACCGAAATTTACCGATCTCTCTTTATCAAAAACAAAACAAGTGAACTAGACTGAAAACTCAGTCTAATAAGAACGAATCAGGGAAGGTGGCATAATGAAAAAAATCCTGCTCGCCGTTACCCTGCAATCAGTGGCGTTTTTTGCATTCGCGCAGGGTTCGTTACCGCTGTATGAATACGATGACCGAAACCAGAAAGCCTGGTTTTCGAGCTCCATTACAACTGGCAATCAAAGCTATGACAGTTGGACCATCAGTTCCGGTTATCACTATCCGGTGTTGAAAAACGTGAACGTGTATTTGGGAACTGAAGTCACGACTGAAACTGATCACAGTGCCAGCAGCAAAGGGTTGCTCAGTGGCATCCAATACAACTTTAACGAAAAGCTAAGTATCGGCAGTTCCGTTCAGGCTGAACGCGTCAATGAAGAAACCATCGGTGTGGTGGGAATGAGCAGCCAGTTACGTCTGACAGACAAGCTTAATCTGGAAGCCAAGTTCGATTACAACCTCAACCAGACACCAGCAGCCTCTGCCAATTATCAGCTCGGCGTGGGTTATCGTTTCTAGCCCAACCTGCTGCAAAGAGAAAAACCGCCTGTTGGCGGTTTTTTCGTTTCAGGCTTTAGACAGCTTTTAAGATGGCTCGCCAAACTCTAGCGGGTGCTGACTGATCATCACACCATTAAGATCAGCAAACAGATAATCCCCTGGAGAGATGGGAACCCCTTCAATACGGAGCTGAACATCTTCATCGCCCAGACCACGCTTTTCGGTTTTGATCGGGCAAACGCCCAAGGCTTTTACACCAAGCGCCATCTCACTTAATGCACCAGCATCACGGACAGCACCATAGATCACTATGCCTTCCCAACCATTTTCTACCGCTCGCTCGGCCAGCAAGTCGCCCAGTAATGCTCTATTGAGATTGCCATGTCCATCCACGACCAAAACGCGACCCGCACCGGGCTTACCCAGAATATCACGCACCTTGGAGTTGTCTTCATAGCAACGAAGCGTTTCCACCCGGCCAAAGAAAACGTGCTTTCCACCAAAATCTCGCCACTGAACAGGTACCCATTGCACTTCATCGCCATGTGCATCACTGATATCAGGCAGTAAGTCTTCCATGCTTCCTCCTATCAAGTATCTGTATCAAGCTAGCAAGATCCGCCCGCTTCGCCTTTCCCAACTTCCATAAAGCTGGCATAGCTCACTCAAACTTTGGTGTTAGTGACAAAGTGGGATTGAGTTGTGGTCAATTTCGGAAACTTACACATAATTCCAAGTAACTCTTGGATATAAAGGGAAAAAGCGTGTGTGTAACGGTACGCAATTTTCTCCTTTTTAGACGTGACTGGCAGAGTGCTCTCAACAGGAGATAGTTGACCGGTATGCAACAAAATGGTCTGATAAAAGCGTTTTTACACAATATTCACACCTGTGGTAATAGTACGAAAAAGTTAATTCGAGTTTGTAAAATTCCGCGGAGTTTTTAAACCAGAATTCCACCAAATGCGACCACAGAGGGCGAGATTGACGTATATCAATAAAGATTGAAAAAAGTTGCGTTGATTTATTACTAAATATTGTTAGCACGCTGTTAAATGAATACAATCAGCGCTATCCAAAGGATTAGCTGGTCAAAATGAGTTGACCAGTAGTATGCAGGGCGAAAAATCGCAACTGCAACCAGCTTCTCTAGGGATGGCGTTTGTATCAGGAAAGTATGCTCGTAAAGCGCATCAATCGGTTTGATATACTTTTCCTGTTTGTAAATTTTCTTCACAGGGTCGATAAGACACTGTGGTTGATTGGGGAGACGCCTTTTCGCTGTCCCCAGTACCAGATTCCTTAAAGAAATTAGGTAACGCCAATGCAAACCCCTCACATTCTGATTGTTGAAGACGAACACGTAACTCGTAATACGCTGAAAAGCATCTTCGAAGCAGAAGGTTATACCGTTCTGGAAGCCAACGATGGCGAAGAAATGCATCAAGTGCTTTCTAACAATCAGGTTCACCTGGTTATCATGGACATCAACCTGCCTGGTAAAAACGGTCTTCTGCTCGCTCGTGAACTGCGTGAGCAAGGTGATATGGCGCTGATGTTCCTGACCGGTCGTGACAACGAAGTTGACAAGATCCTGGGTCTGGAAATCGGTGCGGATGACTACATCACCAAACCATTTAACCCACGCGAACTGACTATCCGTGCACGTAACCTGCTGACCCGTGCGATGAGCCAAGGCGCACTGCCAGAAGACAAGCGTTCTGTTGACCGTTATGTGTTCAATGGTTGGACGCTGGACATCAACAGCCGTTCACTGATCAGCCCAGACAGCGAACAGTTCAAACTGCCACGCTCTGAGTTCCGTGCACTGCTGCACTTCTGTGAAAACCCGGGCAAAATCCAAACCCGTGCAGATCTTCTGAAGAAGATGACTGGACGTGAGTTGAAACCACACGACCGTACTGTTGACGTGACTATCCGTCGTATCCGTAAGCACTTTGAGTCTTTCGGTGACACACCGGAAATCATCGCGACGATTCACGGTGAAGGTTACCGCTTCTGTGGTGAGCTGGAAGAAGTCTAATTTCTTCCGGAAAGCTTATAAGAAAGGCCTGCAATGCAGGCCTTTTTGTTATCTGAAAGTCTTTTATTAAAGAAAAGGAACCTCGAAATTTAAGCTCCTTCTCCTAACTTGTTAGCGGCTAAACCTCTTTAGAATAATCCTCAAGCCACTGTTTGAGCACTTCCAGATCCTGAACATAGCCTTCTTTGATTTCATCGACCCAGTCAGCAATGTTCTCCCACCAGGCTGGCAACTCTGGCGATTGCGCTTTCTGCGCCACTTTCTGGATATGTTTCAGACCAATTGACCCTGCTGCACCTTTGATTTTGTGTGCTTCACTGGCAATACCATCCTGATCTTTCGCCGTCATGTTGCTTTCGAGGATCTGGATGTATTCCGGCATCAAATCTTCAAACATCTTGATGCTCTGGAACACAGGCTCAGGACCTACGATATCGACGTAGGAAGTCAGCATTTCCAGATCAAGAAGCTTATCCAACATGTCATTACCCGGCTTCTTACGCTTTTTCACTTCCGCGGCTTCTGTCGCGACAGGACATTGCAGCGCGAGCCGCTCTATCACCTCTGCTACTGCAGAGACACTGATCGGCTTGCTAATCGCATCGTCCATACCATTTCGGATGTATTCGGTTTTGTCTTTAATGACATTCGCGGTCAACGCCACTAAAGGGGGCAATGCATCACCACTGTTTCTCAGCGTCTGGGCAATATCAAAGCCAGTCATGTCAGGCAGTTGGATATCAAGAAGCAGGAGGTCGTACTCAGATTGCGGGTACATGTTCAGTGCTTCCTGACCACTCCTTGCAACATCCACCGAGTGACCCAGACTTTCCAGCAGGTTGGTAGCGACCGTGATGTTAAGCTCAATGTCTTCCACCAGCAGAATGTGCAATGGACTTTGATCTGCATTCACCTTCTCTTTGTTCGACACTGGCGCACACACAGGCACAGACAATGTCACGGTGAAGTTACTGCCTTCCCCAACTTCACTGTCGACAGTAATATCGCCGTTCATCAGTCGGGCTAATTTACGGGAAACTGCCAAACCAATCCCGGTACCCACAGCATGAAGATTATCCTCACCCTGCTTCACCTGGTAATACATGGCGAATATCTTGTCCTGCTCTTCTTGAGGAATCCCGATACCACTGTCTTCCACATCGAACTGCAGATGCGCGATGTCATCCTCAACATCACAGCTGACCGTCACATTCACAGCTCCCTGCTTGGTAAACTTCACCGCATTGCCGACAAGATTCCAAAGGATCTGACGAAGACGTGTGGCATCCACTTTCACCGCAGGTGGCAGATCCGTCAGCCTGTCCAACGTAAAGCGAAGGCCATTTTGCTGTGCCATCAGTGCACTGATGTTTTCAATCTCAGAGACAAAGTCTGGGAAGTCCAAAGGCTGTGGCATCAACTCAAGACGGCTTCGGTCAGACTTATCCATATCAATGATGTCGTTAAAGATATTGCCCAACGTAATCGCACTGACATGAATGGTTCTGAGGTACCCCAACTGTTCTTCAGACAAGCGGGTTTCAAGCAGCATTCGGCTGAGGCCAACAATACCGTTCAGCGGCGTACGAAGTTCGTGACTGATGGTAGAGATAAACGCGGTCTTGTCCCGGCTTGCCTTTTCGAGCGCATCCTGATAACGCTTACGTTCAGTGATCTCACGACCAAAACCAACCAGACCAAGGCGTCTGCCATCGCGTGAGTAGAAAGGTAGTTTGCGCAGTTCAAAGTAAGCTTTGCGGCCGTCTTTGTATTCCAGCCACTGCTCGTAAGTCAGTGACACATTGTTATCAAACACTTGTTGGTCAGTTTCCACCACCTTGCTGGCGATGTCTTCACGGTAAACATCCCAAGGCGTCAGACCCACCAGATCTTTTTCTTTCTTACCGGTTAAATCTTCCATCGCGCGGTTACAACCGGAGAACTGGCCTTTTTCATTTCGGTAGTAAATCAAATCCGGCGAAGCATCAATGAACGAGCGCAGCAGTGCAGTTTGCTCTGCCAATTCCACCTGCGCCTTTTCGCGCTGATAGACCTCGTTTTCCAAATCTTGCATCGCTTCTTCGCGTGCTTCCTCTGCGCGTTTGCGCTCCTCTATTTCCAAGTTTAGCTGGGTGATATTTTCGGTTAGCTGGCGGTTGAGCTCCATATCACGGGCACGCATTTCTTCTAGCTTGGAAACCAGTTTAGATAATCGCTGCCGGGATTCTTCTAGCTGATCGACGACAACAGAAAGGAAATACACCGCCCAAGGGGTAATAAGCAAGCCAAAGAAAACGGAGCGAACGATATCTGTGTCATGCACCGTGCCGTTCAAAACAAGGGTAATACCGACTTGCACAATCACCGCAAGAGCCACAAGAGCCAGCGCAAGCAACATACTGAACCTGACCAGCCCAAGCTTGACCAGCAGATCCACGTAGTACTGTGCTAAGAGTTTAATTTGCTTCATTGAACATCCAGATCAACAGAAATAAGAAGTGGCTGAATCGGCCTTGAATCAGCTTGGGAAAATAATAACGCTGGGGACGGAGAAGCTAAAGAAAAAGGGGCAGATTACTCCGCCCCTTCGACAAATTTAGTATTAAGAATTATGCATTGGCCGATAACGGCGCTTCTTGCAGTGACTGGCTGGATGCCACTTGGTTTCTTCCGGCATTTTTCGCACTGTACAGTGCTCGGTCGGCCAAAGAGACTAAGTCGCCATAGTCCTGCCCGGCAACCGGATATAGCGTCGCAATCCCCTGGCTGAGGGTGATCTTGTCAGCCACTTTGGAAAACTCGTGAGGAAGTCCTGCAGTTTTCAGTTCGTCGGCTATATTTTGAGCCACCACCAGCGCGCCATGCTCAGTGGTGTTGGGGAGAAGAATCGCGAATTCTTCCCCACCATACCTGGCCACCGCATCCAATGGACGACGGATAACACGCTGGAAAACATCAGCCACCCGTCGTAGCGCTTCATCCCCCTGCTGATGACCATAGTTATCGTTGTACGGCTTAAAGTAGTCGATATCACAGAGGATCAGCGAAAGCGGCTCTTGTTCACGGATGTGCGAGTGCCACATCTTCACCAGTTGCTCGTCAAAGCTGCGTCGGTTTGCCACCTTGGTCAGGCCATCGACAAAGCTCAGCTCTTCCAGCTCCATGATGGCGTCCGCCAGCTGCTGCTGGGTGGCTTTACGCTCTGTGACGTCACGGGCAATCACCAGCACACCAATGGTGTCATCCGTCGGGTCGCAGAACTGGGTTTTGGTGAGTTCATACCACACCATGGTGCCATCACGCTTCATCACCAAATCTTCGTATTTCACTGTGTCGCCGTTTTCGAGCACAGGAACGTCAATCTTACGATGTTGCGCAAGCACCTCCGGTTCCATCAGATCTTCAGCATTCTCGCCTTCAAGATCATCATGCGGGGCACTCATTGCTTCTGCAAAGGCCGCATTTCCTCCCAGGAACTCATAGTTTTTGTTGTAGATGCCAATCGGATCCAGACTGGCCTTAAAGATGGAGGTCAGCACATTACTGTGTTTTTTGAGCTGCTGCTCAACTTCCTGACGAGCTTCAATCTCTTGCTCCAGCGACTGTCGCATCATGTGCCAGTTGGTCACATCATGGCTGATGCTCAGCGTACCGAATATGCTGTTTTCGTCATCAAGCAGTACAGTCTGATTAGATTCCAGCAGACAACTGTCACCATTAGGATTCGTCGTCCAGCTTTGCTGTGTACGTCTTCCTCGAGTGCTACCGTCAGCGGAGAAAATCAGGCCTTCCTGTTCCCGCCCTTTCCAGAACCTGTCGTAAGCCAGGTTTGAGCCCACAATGCGCCCTTCTTTATCCTGAAAACAGATCAATTCAGACAGAGAGTTAATAACACTCCGGAATATCTGGCTGTCGTTTTCAGCAAACGGCTCGCTATACACAGCTTCAGATTTGGGTTCCAGCGAGACAATCCATATCCGTTGTCCGCCACACCAAACGGGCAGGCCGGAGAAACGGGCATGACGGGGAGTACGATGATCAGAAACGGCGCGAAAATCTGCCGTCATTTCAACAAAAGGATGGGGCCAGCGGCGCGATGCCAATAGCGCGTTAATGGTTTCTTGTTCGCGCTCCCCACGAATGCGGAACTTGTGTCCACGCGATTCGACATTAAACAGACGCACAAAACTGCGGTTCGCATACAAGATGCTTCCGTCTTTATGGTTGATAATTGCTTTTGGAGAATGGAGATTGGCTAGATAGAGTTGCCAGGTTTTCATCGACATCACTCGGCGATGGGAAACCCAGACCATTCCCAATAAAAAACCTACCAATAGCAATAACGAGGCTACCGGTAACCAATCAATCATCCTTCCACCTCTTGCCCGTCATCCCTGAAGAAGCATTTTTTGAATAAAAATCACGCTTCATCTTGCCACACGGTTATGAAAGAAAACGAATAGCCCTCATTGATTTTGCGAGGTATCAAACGTTGGTCACATTATTGAGGAAAATGAAATGGCCGACTCGTCAAGCTACCCTGAACGCCTTTCACATTCAGCGCTCGAGCTATGCCTGTCATCGCGAGCCAGCGGTTTTCACACCATTCAGGCGCCAGCAAGGTAGGCTTGCGAGCATTAGCAGAAACACGGTGATAAACCACCTCTGCCGGTGTACGCAAGATCATTTCAGATGCACTCTCGACATAATCGTCAAGTGAAATTGCATCAAGTCGCCCTGCCCGCCAAGCCTTTGCCATCACCGACCCCTCTACTATATGTAGTGGGTGAAGTTTAATGCCATCGGTTCCCGTCTTAATCACCTTATCAATCGTATTGATGTGATCGGCTTTGGTATCTCCGGGCAAACCGACGATCAGATGCGTACAAACGTTTAGCCCTAAAGAACGCGCCTTTCGGGTTACCGCATCGTAACAGGCAAAATCATGACCTCTATTGATGCGTTTTAACGTGTTGTCGTTGGCTGTTTGCAGACCAAGTTCCAACCAAATCTCGAATCCCTGTTCTTTATATTGGGCAAGAAGATCAAGCACGGCATCTGGCACACAGTCAGGTCGGGTTCCTACACAAAGGCCAACGATGTCTGCGCTTTTCAACGCCTCCTCATACATGGCTTTGAGCTTTTCCACTTCCGCATAAGTACTGGTGTAAGCCTGAAAGTAAGCCAGATAACGCTTAGCTCTGTTTACTTCCGTTGCTCGCTGAGCAAGCTGCGTGGTGACAGACAACTGTTGCGCCGTTTCATCGGCAAACGAGGCCACATTACAGAAGGTACATCCGCCCCTTCCTAACGTACCGTCCCGATTAGGACAACTGAAACCGCCATGCAGAGTGAGTTTGTGAACTTTTTCGCCATACCTGCGTTGTAAATCCTGACCAAAGGTATTCACCAGTTGATGAAGTTCCATCGTCGACCGCCCGAAAAGTTGGATAGAGGTAAAAAGCGCGCGATCCTAACATCCGACAAAAAGAGAAAACCTCGATCAAATCAATATTGGATTAAGTTTTCATCAACAAACTGAAAGTTTATTACATTTCTTTTACACATTGAAAAGTCACACTTCTCACCCACTTCCTACATATTCATTGAATTACCCTTATGGCGAATTTTTATTCATTTGAAATAAAAATTCAGTCTAACGGAACCGTTTGCATAGCAATCAAAGTGCAACTTTTTATGGTAATTAATTTTCCGAAAATGTAGGATAGCTACAGCTGCGTCCAAATTGTGAGCAATAAAATTCGCCAAATAGCGCCATGCTTTAGTGTGTTATATGGGTAATTACAAAAAACGCAGCATTTCTGCATAGAATTGCAAAAGGAGATGGTTACTGCTTTTAGGCAGTGATCGGGCTTGGTTGCCGCGAATAAACACATTTTGTGGATTCAAACTTGGCGACCGCTCAGCTGTGCCCGCAACAGGTACAGCAAGGGAAGACAAATGCTCCCCCTGCATTTGTGTCAACTGGAAGGACGTAAACATGACTGATTCAGTGCTACGCACCGAGGGACTTTATGTGCCCGAAATGGAACACGACGCCTGTGGTATCGGCTTCGTTGCCCACCTGAAGAACAGAAAGTCTCATGCGATTGTTACTCAGGCACTTGATATGCTGGCGCGCATGGAACACCGTGGCGGCCAGGGCTGTGACCCATGTAGTGGTGACGGTGCAGGTATTCTTTTACAAAAACCCCATGAATTCTTACTCGAAGAAACCCGTAAGCTAGGTATTCAACTGCCGGCAGCTGACAAATACGGTGTTGGTGTAATGCTGTTCCCGAAAGACGAGAACAAACGCCAGCAGTGCCGTGAAATCTTCGAGCGTAATGCCAAACGCCTCGATCTCGAAGTGATTGGCTACCGTGTTCTGCCAACCGACAACTCTATGATCGGTGCAGATCCTCTGAGCACAGAACCTCAGTTCGAGCATGCTTTTGTCACAGGCGGTGTCGGCCTGTCTCTTGATGAGCTCGAACGTAAACTGTTTGTACTGCGTAACTACACAGTGCGCGTGTGCCTGGAAAGCGTCTCAAACATTGGCGACGACTTCTATATCAACTCTTTCTCTGCAAAGACACTGGTTTACAAAGGCCAGCTGACCACCGAGCAAGTACCTCAGTACTTCCTCGACCTGCAGAACCCGTCAATGGTAACGGCGCTGGCGCTGGTTCACTCGCGCTTCTCGACCAACACCTTCCCTCGCTGGCGTTTGGCACAACCTTTCCGTTACATCGCACACAACGGTGAAATCAACACCGTTCGCGGTAACCTGAACTGGATGAAAGCGCGTGAAGCCCTGCTGGAATCAGACCTGTTCACAGACCAGGAGCTGAAAATGCTGCTGCCAGTGTGTCAGGAAGGCGCATCGGATTCTGCAAACTTCGATATGGCGCTGGAACTGCTGGTTCTAAGTGGTCGAAGCCTGCCACACGTGCTGATGATGATGGTACCGGAAGCGTGGCAAGAGAATGCGAACCTGGATCCAAAGCTGCGTGCTTTCTATCAGTACCACGCAAACATCATGGAACCGTGGGATGGCCCGGCGTCTGTTTGTTTCACTGATGGTGTGAAAGTAGGTGCGACTCTCGACCGTAACGGTCTGCGTCCAAGCCGCTATACAGTCACTAAAGACGATTACCTCATCATGGCATCTGAGTCAGGTGTGGTAGAGATTGAGCCGGAAAACATTCACTTCCGTGGTCGCCTGCAGCCTGGCCGTATCTTCGTAGCGGACCTTGAGCAAGGCCGCATCATTTCTGATGAAGAAGTGAAGAACGAAATCGCTTCTGCACAGCCATATCAGGAGTGGGTTGAGAAGAACCTGCTGCACATTGATAAGCTGCCAGAAGCAGATACTAAACATCATCAGCCGTCTCCTGAGCGTCTTCTGCATCATCAACAAGCATTCGGTGTGACCTCTGAAGAAGTGAACGAAATCATCGTTCCTATGGCAAAAGACGGCAAAGAAGCACTAGGCGCTATGGGTGCTGACTGGCCACTGGCGGTGCTTTCGCACCAATCCCAGCACCTGTCTAACTACTTCAAGCAACTGTTTGCGCAGGTTACCAACCCGCCAATCGACCCAATCCGTGAGCGCATGGTAATGTCGCTGAAAACGTATCTGGGTAAAGATCAGAACCTGCTGACCGAATCGCCTATTCACTGCCGCAAAGTTGAGCTGGAATCGCCAGTACTGAGCAATGCTGAATTGGAAAAACTGCGTGCGGTTGACAACGATCACCTGCAAGCAAAAACACTGGATATCGTATTCCGTGCCAGCGGTGAGCCAGGCAAGCTTGAGCGTGCGTTGAAGCGCATCTGTCAATACGCGGAAGATGCCGTGGTTGATGGCTACTCCATCATCCTGTTGACTGACCGTGCAGTCAACTCTAACCACGCTGCTATCCCAGCGATGCTGGCTGTAGGTGCGGTTCACCACCACCTGATCCGCAAAGGTCTGCGTGCGAAAGCCGACATCGTGATTGAAACCGGTGACGCGCGTGAAACCCATCACTTCGCCACACTCGTTGGCTACGGTGCGAATGCTGTTAACCCGTACCTCGTCTACGAAACGCTGGTGGATTTGCAGCGTAAGAAGAAGCTGGATCCGGAAGCGGATGTGGATGTGCTGTTTGAACAGTACCGCAAAGCGATCAACGCTGGCCTTTTGAAAATCTTCTCGAAGATGGGTATCTCAACCCTGCAGTCTTACCATGGTGCGCAAATTTTTGAAGCGCTGGGTATCAGCAAAGCAGTGGTCGACAAATACTTCACCGGCACCGTCTCCCGAATTCAGGGTCTGTCGATTGACGATATCGCGAAAGAAGTATTGGTTCGTCACCGTCTGGGCTACCCAACGCGTGAAATCCCTGTCCAAATGCTGGACGTAGGTGGTGTTTATCAGTGGAAACAACGTGGTGAGAAGCACCTGTTCAACCCTGAGACTATCCACTTGCTGCAAAACTCCACCCGCAACAAGGACAAAAAGCAGTTTAAAGAATACTGCCATGCAGTAGACAGCCAAGGCGATGATGCTGCAACTCTGCGTAGCCAGTTTGATTTCGTGAAGAACCCTGCTGGCAGCATTCCTCTGGACGAAGTTGAGCCAGTTGAGAACATCCTGAAGCGTTTCGCGACAGGTGCAATGAGCTTTGGTTCTATCTCTCATGAGGCGCACTCTACGCTGGCGATTGCCATGAACCGTATCGGCGCTAAGTCTAACTCCGGTGAAGGCGGTGAAGACCCAGTCCGTTTTGACAAGAAAGAAAATGGTGATTGGGAACGTTCTGCTATCAAACAGGTAGCTTCTGGCCGCTTCGGTGTTACTTCTTACTACCTTGCCAATGCTGATGAAATTCAGATCAAGATGGCGCAAGGCGCGAAGCCAGGTGAAGGTGGTCAACTTCCAGGTCACAAAGTTGATGACTGGATTGGTCGCACCCGTCACTCCACCCCAGGGGTTGGTCTGATTTCGCCACCGCCACACCACGATATCTACTCTATCGAGGACTTGGCACAGCTGATTTATGACCTGAAGAATGCAAACCGTAAAGCACGTGTGAACGTGAAGCTGGTTTCTGAAGCGGGTGTCGGCACCATCGCTTCAGGCGTAGCCAAAGCAAAAGCAGACGTGGTTCTGATTGCTGGCTTCGACGGCGGTACCGGTGCATCACCACTGTCTTCAATCAAGCACGCAGGTCTGCCATGGGAACTGGGTCTGGCTGAAACACACCAGACACTGCTGAAAAATGGTCTGCGTAACCGCATCGTGGTTCAGTCTGACGGCCAGATGAAAACCCCTCGTGACCTTGCAGTAGCAACTCTGCTGGGTGCTGAAGAGTGGGGTGTAGCAACGGCAGCACTGGTTGTTGAAGGCTGTATCATGATGCGTAAGTGTCACCTCAACACCTGTCCTGTTGGTATCGCTACCCAGAACAAGACACTACGTGAGCGCTTCGATGGCCGCGTAGAAGACATCGTCACCTTCTTCACCTATATGGCTGAAGGTCTGCGTGAAATCATGGCTGAGCTGGGTTACCGCTCTATCAACGAGATGGTGGGTCAGTCACAGCACCTGAAAGTTCGCTCTGATGTTGGTCACTGGAAATACCAGAATCTGGATCTCAACGTTGTTCTTTACAAAGAAGAGCCACGTGAAGGCGATGCAATGTACTGCCAGCGCGAGCAAAACCATGGTCTGGAAACCGTGCTTGACCGCCGCCTGATTGAAGCCGCATCCAGCGCACTGAAAGAAGGTCGTAAAGTCGATGCTGAGTTCGCGATTGTAAACACCGACCGTAGCGCCGGTACCATGCTGTCGAATGAAATTTCGAAAGTGTACAAGGACCAGGGTCTGCCAGAAGCAATGAGCGTGAAGTTCAAAGGTTCTGCCGGTCAAAGCTTCGGTGCCTTCCTTGCAAAAGGCGTGAACTTCACCGTTGAAGGTGATGCGAACGACTACTGGGGTAAAGGTCTGTCTGGCGGTACGTTGGTACTTTACCCAGACGCGAAGAGCGACATCATTGCTGAAGACAACATCGTTGTCGGTAACGTCTGTTTCTACGGTGCAACCTCGGGCGAATCCTTCATCCGCGGTGTAGCCGGTGAGCGTTTCTGTGTACGTAACTCAGGTGCGAAAGTGGTTGTCGAAGGTATCGGTGACCACGGCTGTGAATACATGACCGGCGGTATTGCCATTGTTCTGGGTCAAACTGGCCGTAACTTCGCTGCGGGTATGAGTGGTGGCGTGGCTTACGTTTGGGATCAGTTCAATGACTTCGAATCCAAACTCAACCCTGAGCTGGTGGATCTGGATCCGCTGGATGAAGAAGACATCGCACTGCTGAAAGAAATGATCAGCAAGCACCATGCTCTGACAGGCAGTACGGTTGCTGAAACGTTCCTTGCGAATGTTGAAGAGAACCTCAAGTCTATCGTCAAAGTCATGCCACGCGACTACAAAGCTGTGTTGCAAAAACGCAAAGAAGAAGCCGCTAACAAGGAAGAAGTGGAGGCTGTAAATGGGTAAGCCAACCGGATTTCTAGAATTTGGCCGTGAACTGCCGGCCAAAAAAGACCCTGCCGTTCGTATTCAGGACAATAAGGAATTTGTACTGAACGACGAGTTTGGCGAAAAAATTAACGAGCAATCTTCCCGCTGTATGGACTGTGGTGTGCCTTTCTGTCACAACGGTTGTCCTATCGGGAACATTATTCCAGAGTTTAACGACGCGGTTTACCGCGACAGCTGGGAAGAAGCTTGGAACATTCTGAGTTCAACGAACAACTTCCCAGAGTTCACTGGCCGGGTTTGCCCGGCTCCATGTGAAAGCTCTTGTGTCCTGGGTATTAACCAGGATCCAATCACCATCTGTAACATTGAAAAAACCATCGTGGAAACAGCATACCGCGAAGGTTATGCCAAGCCAAAAACCCCGACGGCCCGCACAGGTAAGAAAGTGGCGATCATCGGTTCAGGTCCTGCAGGTCTTGCAGCGGCTGAGCAGCTCAACAGCGCTGGTCACTCTGTGACTGTGTTTGAGCGTGATGAAAAAGTCGGTGGCCTACTGCGTTTTGGTATCCCAGATTTCAAGCTGGGTATGGACGTGATTGACCGTAAAATCAGCCTGATGGCTGAAGCGGGCATCGAGTTTAAAGTCAACGCCCATGTTGGCGTTGATGTTAACGCTCAGCAAATCCGTCAGGACTACGATGTAGTACTCCTGACAGGTGGTTCTACTGTGCCACGCAACCTGCCAATCCCGGGCCGTGAGCTCAAAGGCGTGCACTTTGCAATGGAATTTCTGGGTCAGAACAACCGCCGTGCAAACGGAATGGATCTAAAAACTGAGGAAATCCACGCCAAAGGCAAACACGTTGTGGTTATCGGCGGTGGTGATACAGGCTCTGACTGTGTGGGCACATCAAACCGTCATGGTGCAGCAAGCATTACGCAGGTGGAAATCATGCCGATCCCACCAGAGAAGCGCCCTGCGAATATGCCTTGGCCTCAGTATCCAATGATCCTGCGCACGTCGACTTCTCACGAAGAAGGCTGTGAACGTCACTGGAACATTCTGACCAAAGAGTTTATCAGCGACGAAAACGGCAACGTGAAAGCACTGCGCATGGCTGACATCGTATGGAAAGACGCAGCACCTGGTGAGCGTCCAACCTTCGAAGAAGTTGCAGGCTCTGAGCGTGAAATCCCTTGTGATCTGGCATTCCTGGCGATGGGCTTCTTGCACCCAGAACCACACGGTGTGCTGGCACAACTTGATGTGGCACTGGATGACCGCGGCAATGTTGCAACACAGGACTTCCAGACCAACCAGAAAGGTGTATTCGCTGCAGGCGATATGCGTACAGGCCAGTCATTGGTCGTACGTTGTATCAATGAAGGCCGTGAATGTGCCCGCTCTATCGATGCATATCTGATGGGCGGCACCAACCTCGAGGCCAAAGCGGACTCACTGATGCTCTCCGCATAAAAATAACGAGTGTTATCTTCCAGTTTTGCCAGCCCTCTGCGGCTGGCTTTTTTCGTTTTGAGCCCACATAAAAGCTTCACCGACCAAAAATTGAAAGCTTTTCATAAATAAGCCCCCAGATAGACCAAGTTAATCTCTGCGACAGACTTAAAAAAACCGCCATAAAATGCTGCATGTAGGCAGTGCTTTCGACATATATAGCTGTTAATCGCCAAAGTTAATGTAATGTGACGAAATTTGACCTCTTCATCATTAACGGATAAGTTGATTGGCTCGCATACCCATGTGACCTGACGCAACAAAGTTCAGGCCATATGGGTATACGTAAAATCGAAACTGATTTTTCGGTAAAACACACTCCCAGGAAGGGAGGCCACTGAAAATCAGATGCCAGGACGGCATGAAAAACTGCAGTCGCTGCGTAACGCAGTCGCAAGGGAGAATTGCAATGTCGCTGTATGACCCAATGCTGGAGAAAGACAACTGCGGCTTTGGCCTGATCGCTCATACCGAGGGTGAAGCCAGCCACAAACTTGTCCGAACCGCAATTTCCGCACTGGACCGGATGACCCACCGAGGCGCAATTAACGCTGATGGGAAAACCGGTGACGGTTGCGGCTTATTACTTCAAAAGCCCGATAACTTTTTCCGAATCATCGCTGAAGAGAACAACTGGACCCTCAGTAAGCTCTACGGTGTAGGTATGATTTTCCTGAGTAAAGATCCCACTAAAGCGAAACGCGCTAAGGAGATCTTCGAACAGGAAATCGCAGCCGAAACCCTTTCTATCGTGGGCTGGCGTGAAGTGCCAACCAACGAAGATGTACTGGGTGAAATCGCCGCCAGCTCTGTACCGAACATTGAGCAAGTGTTCATCAATGGTCCCGCAGGTTGGCGTGCCCGCGATTTGGAGCGTCGTCTCTATATCGCCCGTCGTCGCGCTGAGAAAGCGCTCGCGGACGACCCGGATTTCTACATCACCAGCCTGTCAACGCGCACCATTGTTTACAAAGGCCTGTGCATGCCAGCAGACCTGCCAAGATTCTATTTAGACTTGGCAGACTTACGTCTTGAGGCATCTATCTGTCTGTTCCACCAGCGATTTTCAACCAACACCACCCCAAGGTGGCCGCTGGCACAGCCTTTCCGTTATCTCGCCCACAACGGCGAAATCAATACCATTGAAGGTAACCGCCAATGGGCGCGCGCCCGTGCATACAAGTTCAATTCACCATTGCTGCCTGATCTGAAACAGGCCGCCCCATTTGTGAATGAAACCGGCTCTGACAGCTCCAGCCTCGACAACATGTTGGAAGTTTTCCTCGCCGGCGGTATGGATCTCTTCCGCGCGATGCGAATGCTGGTGCCACCTGCATGGCAGAACCACCCAGACATGGACCCGGATCTGCGCGCATTTTACGATTTTAATTCCATGCACATGGAGCCGTGGGATGGCCCTGCTGGCATCGTAATGTCCGACGGACGTTATGCCGCTTGTAACCTCGATCGTAATGGTCTTCGCCCTGCCCGCTATGTGGTGACAAAAGACAAACTCATTACGCTGGCATCCGAAGTCGGTATCTGGGATTACGCCCCGGATGAAGTAGCGGAAAAAGGTCGTGTTGGACCGGGCGAACTGCTGGTTATTGACACCTTCGAAGGTGAGATCTGGCATTCTGCCGATATCGATAACGATCTGAAAAGCCGCCACCCTTACAAAGAATGGCTGGACAAAAATGTTAAGCGCCTGACACCGTTTGAAGAACTGCAAGCAGAAGACTCTTCCGGCCAGCGCGGCATGGATGACGATGAGCTGCATGTATTCCAGAAACTGTTTGGCGTTTCGAGTGAGGAGCAGGATCAGGTACTTCGCGTACTAGGTGACATCGGTCAGGAAGCCACAGGTTCCATGGGTGACGATACCCCAATGGCAGTGCTTTCTTCGAAAGAACGCCATGTCGCTGACTACTTCCGTCAGAAGTTCGCTCAGGTCACCAACCCACCAATCGATCCACTACGCGAAAATCACGTGATGTCGCTGGCGACCTGTATCGGCCGTGAAATGAACGTGTTCTCAGAAACCGATGGCCACGCCCAACGTGTTGCGTTCAAGAGCCCGGTGCTTCTGTATTCCGATATGGTTCAGCTGTTGGAGCTGGATGATGAGCATTATCGCAACAGCATCATCGACATCAACTTCGACCCAAATGAGAAAGATCTCAAGCAAGCGATTGTCGATCTGTGCGATCAGGTTGAGCGCGTAGTACGCGACGGCACTGTACTTGTTGTTCTGTCCGACCGCGGTATTTCGAAAGACAAATTGCCGATTCCTGCGGCAATGGCAGTGGGCGCAGCTCAGAAACGTCTGGTGGACGCGCAGCTTCGCTGTGATGCCAACATCGTGATTGAAACCGCCTCTGCCCGCGACCCACACCAGTTTGCAGTGCTGCTTGGTTTCGGTGCGACAGCGGTATATCCGTACCTCGCTTACGAATCCATTGGCAAGATGGTCGAGAAAGGTGTCATCCAGAAATCCATGGGTGATGCGATGCTGAACTTCAGAAACGGCATCAACAAAGGCCTGTTCAAGATCATGTCAAAGATGGGTATTTCGACCATGGCCTCTTACCGCTGTGCACAGTTGTTTGAAGCTGTTGGCCTGAACAACAATGTGGTTGAGCTTTGCTTTAAAGGCGTCGCCAGCCGCATCCAAGGCGCAGATTTTTCTGACTTCCAGCAGGACTTACACAACCTTGCGCGCAGAGCATGGCTGAAACGTAAGCCCGTCGAGCACGGCGGTTTGCTGAAGTATGTCCACGGCGGTGAATACCACGCCTATAACCCGGACGTGGTCAACACGCTTCAATCTGCGGTTCGCTCCGGCGAAGCGATGGATTACAAAACCTACGCAGAAACTGTCAACAGCCGTCCAGTCTCGTCACTGCGCGACTTGATGACGTTGAAAGCTGCCGACAAACCAATTTCTCTTGAGAAAGTGGAAGCAGCAACAGAGCTCTTCAAACGTTTTGACTCGGCTGCCATGTCAATTGGTGCATTGAGTCCAGAAGCGCACGAAGCCCTGGCGATTGCGATGAACCGTCTGGGTGGTAACTCCAACTCAGGTGAAGGTGGTGAAGACCCACGTCGCTTTAACTCAGAGCGCAACTCACGCATCAAACAAATCGCTTCGGGTCGTTTCGGTGTGACACCACACTACCTGACTAACGCTGATGTGCTGCAAATTAAAGTGGCACAAGGTGCGAAGCCGGGTGAAGGTGGACAGCTACCTGGCCATAAAGTCACGGCTGAAATCGCGCGTCTTCGCCACTCGGTGCAAGGTGTGACCCTGATTTCACCACCGCCGCACCATGACATCTATTCGATTGAAGACTTGGCGCAGCTGATTTTCGATTTGAAGCAGGTAAACCCTGACGCACTGGTTTCCGTCAAGCTGGTTTCTGAACCTGGCGTGGGCACCATCGCAGTCGGTGTTGCGAAAGCGTATGCGGACCTTATCACTATCTCTGGTTACGACGGTGGTACCGGCGCAAGCCCACTAACTTCCGTGAAATACGCGGGTAGCCCTTGGGAGCTTGGCCTTGCTGAAACCCAGCAGGCATTGGTCACCAATGGCCTTCGCCACAAGATCCGCCTTCAGGTTGATGGCGGTCTGAAAACCGGTCTGGATATCATCAAAGCGACTATTCTGGGGGCTGAAAGCTTCGGTTTTGGTACCGCACCAATGGTTGCGCTGGGTTGTAAGTACCTGCGTATCTGTCACCTCAACAACTGTGCGACCGGTGTAGCAACGCAGGACGATACCCTGCGCCGCGAATACTTCAAAGGCTTGCCAGAGCAGGTGATGAACTTCTTCAAAGGCCTCGGCGAAGAAGTGCGTGAACTGATGGCAGAGCTTGGCGTTGAGAAACTCACTGACCTGATTGGCCGCACCGACTTGCTCGAAGCGGTCGACGGTTTCACCGCCAAACAGCTCAAGCTGGATCTTTCAGACATTCTGGAAAGCCCGCAGCCAAAACCGGGTAAAAGCGTATTCTGGAGTGAGCCAAACGCACCGTTTGATAAAGCGGAACTTAACCAGAAGCTGCTGGAAACCTTTGAAAAGGCGATTGAAGAGCGCCGCTCGGCCAGCGCGTATCTCGACATCCGAAACACCGACCGCTCGGTGGGCGCATCTCTCTCCGGAGCCATTGCTAAACGTTATGGTAACCAGGGCATGGCGGCATCACCACTTGAAATCAACCTTCAGGGTACAGCTGGCCAATCTTTCGGGGTCTGGAACGCCGGTGGCGTTAACCTTACCCTGACCGGTGATGCCAACGACTATGTCGGCAAAGGCATGGCAGGCGGTAATATAGTGATCAAGCCGCCCGTCGGTTCAGCCTTCGATTGCCACGCATCTACCATCGTAGGCAACACCTGTCTTTACGGTGCAACGGGCGGCAAGCTCTTTGCTGCTGGTAAAGCCGGCGAGCGTTTTGCGGTACGTAACTCTGGCGCACAAGCCGTCGTCGAAGGCGCAGGCGATAACGCCTGTGAATACATGACAGGCGGCATCGTGGCCATTCTTGGCCATACCGGCGTGAACTTTGGCGCAGGCATGACAGGCGGTTTTGCTTATGTGCTTGATGAAGCGGGAGACTTTGCCGGTCGCGTCAATCCAGAACTGGTCGAAGCCTTGTCACTCGACAATTTGGCTATCCATCAGGAACACCTCCGTGGTCTGATTGATCAACACCTCGAACTGACCGGCTCCAGCCGCGCTCAGGAAATTATCGCGGACTTTGAACAATGGATCAGTAAATTCTATCTGGTGAAGCCGAAATCAGCGGACGTGCGTTCCCTGCTGGGTCACCAAAGCCGAAGCGCAGCTGAGCTGCGTGTTCAGGCGCAGTAACGGAGGACCCTATGAGCCAGAACGTATACCAGTTTATAGACGTGCAACGTATCGACCCTCGAAAGAAGGCGATCAAAACACGTAAAACCCAGTTCGTTGAAATCTACGAACCTTTCACCCACAAGCAGGCTTCGGCGCAAGCCGACCGCTGTCTGGACTGCGGCAACCCATACTGTGAGTGGAAGTGCCCGGTGCACAACTACATTCCGCAGTGGCTGAAGCTTGCCCAGGAAGGACGCATTATTGAAGCGGTTGAGCTATCGCACCAGACCAACAGTCTGCCGGAAGTCTGTGGCCGCGTGTGTCCACAGGACAGACTATGTGAAGGTTCCTGCACCCTCAACGACGACTTTGGCGCCGTCACCATCGGTAATGTTGAAAAATACATTACGGACAAAGCGTTCGAAATGGGCTGGAAGCCAGACATGTCAGGCGTCACTTTGACTGACAAGAAAGTTGCCATTATCGGCGCGGGGCCTGCTGGCCTTGCCTGTGCAGATGTCTTGGTCCGTAACGGCGTTAAGCCAGTTGTGTTTGACCGCTATCCGGAAATCGGTGGCCTGCTGACCTTCGGTATTCCGTCATTCAAACTCGAAAAAGACGTGATGCGAAACCGCCAGCGCGTCTTTACCGAAATGGGTGTCGAGTTCCGACTCAACACTGAAGTGGGTAAAGATGTTGAGCTGCAGTCTTTGGTTGATGAGTATGATGCCGTGTTCCTTGGCGTTGGCACCTATAAATCCATGCGTGCAGGTTTGGAAAATGAAGATGCACCGGGTGTATTTGATGCCCTGCCGTTTTTGATTGCCAATACCTACCGCGTAATGGATTTAACGGAAAACCCGCCGGAATACATTGATATGGCTGGCAAGAAAGTCGTTGTTCTTGGTGGTGGTGATACCGCGATGGACTGTGTCCGTACTTCGATTCGTCAGAATGCCAAAAACGTTATCTGTGCTTACCGTCGTGACGAAGCCAATATGCCGGGCAGCCGCCGCGAAGTGAAAAACGCGCGCGAAGAAGGGGTGAACTTTATGTTCAACCTGCAACCGCTGGGTATTGAGCTCGACGCCAGTGGCAATGTGAGCGGCGTAAAAGTGGTGAAAACCGAGCTGGGCGAGCCAGATGAAGCGGGCCGTCGCCGTCCTCAACCTGTTGAAGGCAGCGAGCACGTGCTGGACGCGGATGCCGTTATCATGGCTTTTGGTTTCCAACCGCACAAAATGGCATGGCTGGAACCGTTTGGTGTCGACCTCGACCAATGGGGACGCATCAAAGCACCGGAGCAATCTGATTACGCTTATCAAACGTCTAACGAGAAGATCTTCGCCGGTGGCGATGCCGTCCGTGGCTCTGATCTCGTGGTCACCGCTATCGATGAAGGCCGTAAAGCGGCAGAAGGCATTCTCGATTATCTCGAGGTATAAGCCGACTTCAAAACCGACAGAAAAGTGCCTGCAAAGGCACTTTTTTTTCGCCCCAATTTTCGCCCGTGATACACTCTCGCTATTCCCTGATTATCAAAGAGCAACAAGATGAAAATCGGTATTATCGGTGCCATGGAGCAGGAAGTAACCCTGCTAAAAAGCAAGATCAACAACTGCCAACTGCAAGAGATTGGTGGCAGCAAATTTTATACGGGTGACTTGAATGGCGTAGACGTGGTGCTGCTGCAATCAGGTATTGGTAAAGTGGCGGCGGCAGTGGGCACATCCATCCTGCTGGAGCGTTTCAAACCAACAGCTGTGATCAACACAGGTTCTGCGGGCGGCTTCGATACCAGCCTGAATCTGGGTGACGTTGTGATTTCTACCGATGTGGCTTACCACGATGCTGACGTGACCGCATTTGGTTACACCATGGGTCAAATGGCCGGCCAGCCAGCGACTTTTACCTCTGACGCAAAGCTGATGGATGTGGCAGAGCAAGCACTGGCAGCGATGGAGCCAGCGCCACACGCAGTTCGCGGTCTGATTTGTACCGGTGATGCGTTTGTGTGTACCGCTGAGCGTCAAAACTACATCCGTGAACACTTCCCAACTGTGATTGCAGTAGAGATGGAAGCAGCAGCGATTGCTCAGGCGTGTCACCAGTTCAAAGTACCGTTTGTGGTAGTTCGTGCTATCTCTGACGTTGCTGATAAAGAGTCGCCAATGACGTTTGATGAATTCCTGCCGCTGGCAGCGAAAAGCTCAAGCGCCATGGTTGAGAAAATGGTCGAGTTGCTGAAAGCATAATGACCGAGCTCTCCACACCGTTTGAAGCACTGTTAAACCACACCACATTGCTTGCGATGTGGGGAGCCCTTATTTTGCACTGGTTCTTCCCAGTGCCAGCCTATATCAGCCCTGTCACCATATGGCGTCGCGTTGCCGAAGCCATCTCCGACAAGGTCAATCACGAAGAAGACTCTCCGGAGCAGCAACGCCTTTCCGGCGGTTTAGCGCTCGCTGTGATGTGGCTGACCCTAGCCGTCCTTTTAGTCGCCTTAAAGCAAATTGTCTGGATTAGCTGGTTATTCGACCTTCTGTTGCTTTGGCTGGCATTAAGTTGGAAGCCCCTGACTGAGCTTGCGATGCAGGTCGAGCAAGCACTCATTCGTGACGACAAGCCTGCAGCTCGAACCCTGCTGTCACAAACATTGAACCGAGAAACCCATTCACTCTCTCCAGTTGGTATTGCCAAAGCCAGTTGTGAAACCCTGTTGGTTGGGTATGCACGAGGTCTAGTCTGCGTGCTGTTCTGGTATGCCATTTTCGGTGGTATTGGCGCGTTTCTTTACACGCTGGCAGCGCAACTTGCCCGTGTCTGGCCTCCCCGCCGACAAGAGTTCTCCCAGTTTGGATTAGCAGCGTCTGGCTTTCTTGCTTTGCTCGATTGGATGCCATCCCGCTTATTTGCACTTCTCATTGCCGCTGGGCACCGGTTTGAGCCTGCACTCACGGCCATCCGTGAACATGGACAAAGCTGGTCAGTGAACGGCGCGGGCTGGCTCCTTGCCGCCTCCGGCGCCAAACTGCAGCTTTCCCTGGGTGGCCCCGCCATCTATGACAGCGAGAAATGCACTCGCCCCAGCATTGGCGGAAGCGTTGCCGCTTCTCCTATGCACCTAGCGCTGCTGAATCAACAACTGAGGCAAAAGGCCTTGCTCTGGATCCTCATCCAAAGTTTCCTGATGTGGTTTGCCCACGGATTATTATGATGTTCCGTTTTTTACTGGTTCTACTTTTTCTTCCATCCTTCTCCTTTGCCGAACCGCTTCGCGTTATCAGCCTTTCTCCACATACCACAGAGCTCGCGTATGAAGCAGGGCTGGGAGATAACCTGATTGCTGTCAGTGCTCACAGCGATTACCCACCAGCAGCATTGGAACTTGAGCAGGTAGCCAACTATCGCGGGATCAATATTGAACGTGTCGTCACGCTTAAACCGGATTTGGTGCTGGCGTGGAAAGGCGGAAACCCAGATAAAGAGCTCGCCAAGCTCGAAAGGCTTGGCATTGAGGTGTTCTACTCAAATCCACACTCTCTTTACGACGCTGCCGATAACATTGAAAAGCTGGGTAAGTGGTCAGAAAACCCGGCGTTAGCCAAAGCTCGCGCTGATGCCGTGCGTAACGAGTTAGCAAGCATTGAAGCAGCGCAAGCAGGAAAGTCCAAGGTACCCTATTTTTACCAACTCAGTGAGTCACCATTGCTCACGAACAACGGCGATCATTGGCCACAACCTTTGTTTTCTCTCTGTGGCGGCAAAAACATCTTCGCAGAAAGCGCCGCTCCTTATCCTCAGGTCAGCATGGAGCAGATTGTAGTGAGAAAACCACTAGCGATTTTTTACCCTGCGGATCGTGAGAAACCTATGGCTGGTTGGCAAAAATGGCAGGACTTTATCCCCGCAGTAAAAAACAGCGCTATCTTTGCAATAACGGGAGACTGGCTGAATCGTCCAACACCAAGAGCACTAAAAGCGGTAAGACAGATATGCCTCGCGATGGATAAGGTAAGAGTCGATCTCGATCACTAATTCAAATAGTGGCTTGCAGAAGCTCTGTCTGTTGGATTGCCCGCCACCAAGTTTCACGTAAAATCGCGCGCGCTTAACCAATCCGTGTTACTGGAACTCCGTGTCACAATAAAAAAATAAGACCCAGAGTAATACCAGTAGTAGACGTCAGATTGGATGTTTGATTAAGGGATGAAATAGCGCTTTATGCTTCTGTATATTTTAGACATGTTTGGTACGGCAGTCTTCGCCATATCAGGCGTATTACTTGCCAGTAAGTTAAGAATGGATCCCTTTGGAATGATCGTTCTTGCTATGGTCACCGCAATCGGCGG
This sequence comes from Grimontia sp. AD028, assembly GCF_000973155.1. NCBI lineage: Bacteria > Pseudomonadati > Pseudomonadota > Gammaproteobacteria > Vibrionales > Vibrionaceae > Grimontia > Grimontia sp. AD028. The sequence goes on from NZ_LASY01000034.1 coordinate 63,246, forward strand.
CGGTACCATTCGTGATATGGCATTAGGCGCAACACCGGTCTTTTGGGTCAACCAGCCGGAATACCTTTGGATGATCCTTGTCACCTGTATTCTTTCCATGTTGCTGATCCGTCAACCGCGTCGCCTGCCGTGGTACTTTTTGCCCGTGGCAGATGCCATCGGTCTGGCCGTTTTTGTTGCTATCGGTGTCGATAAAGCGCTGAGCTATGGTGCTTCCCCCATGGTGGCGGTGATCATGGGTGTGATTACCGGCTGTGGCGGTGGTATCATCCGCGACGTACTCGCTCGGGAAATCCCGATGCTTTTCAGAACCGAAGTCTACGCAACCGCCTGTATTGCGGGTGGAATCATCCATACAGTGGCTTTGGCAGCCAACGTGGATGTCGAAATAGCTTCCATTGCTGGCATGATCACTACCTTGTTGATCAGGCTCGCCGCGATACGCTGGCACCTTTCTTTACCTGTATTCGGTTCAGGAAAGTAACTGCAGTTTCAATCATTTAGAACGCGCCTCTTGGGCGCGTTTTTTTTCTGCTCCAGCAACATCCTTATCTCATTCTGTTTTATCGTTTCCGCGCCATAGATCTCGATCTAGCGATCATCTCATCCATCCAAACCATTAAATAAACTTTTTACTTTATTTAATGGAAATCTGATCTATTATGTAAACATATAGCTTTATTTAATAACAAGGAGCATCCCATGAGCAGCTATGTCGAACACGCCAATATCACTGTGACCAATCTCGATAACGCTATCCAGTTTTTGCAGACAGCCATGCCGGAGTTCTCCATTCGTGGCTCAGGCCAGAATGATGATTACGGCTGGTGTCATCTGGGTACTGACACCTCTTACATCGCCCTTCAGGAAGTGGTCATCGACAAGGCTGTCGAACGAGTCCCTTACCGTCAACTTGGCGTCAATCACATTGGCTTTGTGGTGGAAGATGCGGAAGGTACGGCGGAACGTCTGCGTGAAGCGGGCTATCAAGAGGCCTCTTTTGACAAGAGCCATCCGGCCCGCAAACGTGCGTATTTTTTCGATAGCGATGGTATGGAATGGGAATTCATCGAATACCTGACCGATTCCATCGAAAGCCGGAACGATTACCTGCTTTAAGAACGAAGAACTAATAAAAATAGAGAGAAGCAGTCATGTTTAAACCAATAACGTCAGAAGCCCTATCACTCATCAGACATGGACATCGATATTCTCCAGTGTTTGGGCCAAGGCTTTCCAACCACTTGCCCATGGCGCTGATTGCCATGTCCAGGCTAGGTGCCTCATCAAGGGACTTACATGACGAGTTCCAACGGGCAACCCCTCATCTGGAAGCGGAACAAACTCCTGTTACCCCTCAAGTATTAAAGCTTGGGGAGAAAACACACAATGCGGATTTCGTGCTCTATTACAGCAAGGAGCTGGAGACCAAAGACATTGAAGCAACATTAAAGGAGGCTTTGCCAACCTTACTGCCCGGTATCGCAGCAGGTTCTTTCCATGCCTTGATTCGCCTCGCCTATGCGGTGGAAAGTGAAGACTTCACTGAAATCAGTCACGCACTTGCCTACTGGTCATCCGGGTTTACGCCATTAGGAAACCTGCAATATGCCACGGATAAAGACGCCGTTTCCCATCTCAATGAAGCACTGGGGGTAATGCGGGATCACACCTATCGAGAAGGAATCATCATCGATCATGTCGAAGAATTACGGGAACTTGCTAAATACCAAGCTGTTTCCACACAGCCAGCGTCATTGACCAAAGAGTCCGTTGCCATTGTGGTGCTCTCGCAATATGCCGCGAGCAATGATTTCACCTTGCTCCATGGCGTAACCGGTTTTCATGCTCTGCTATCACTCGCGCCGTTTATCGACAATTTTGATTTCGCTCTCGACTGTTTCTGGCAGGCCTATGTCGGTGCAGCATGCACTGCGGAATACCGAGAGCCTGTCGCTCCTGAACGCAGAAATATCCAACCAGATTGGGAGATTTGGTTTAACCAGGCGCTGGCAACACAAGACGATCACACCATCAAACTTATCTACAGCTGCGCCCGGATTTATAACGAATTACAACTGGACGAAGCGCTATTCGCAATCAACGTCAGGCTAAAGGGATCTTTATGAAAAAAATCGCCATCGTTTATTTCTCACAAACTGGCACTACAGACGCGCTCGCCAAAGCCGTGGCGTGCGGCGCAGAAGCACAAGAGGCACAGGTTTTTGCTTACCGCATATTAGGTTCAGACATCGTTGAAGGACGCTTCAAAAACGACGCGTTGTTCGAAGAGCTCAGTGACATGGATGCCATCATCTTCGGCTCACCAACATACATGGGCGGTCCGACAGCACAGTTCAAAGCTTTTGCTGATGCGAGCAGTGAAAGTTGGTCCAAGCAGCGATGGAAGAACAAGCTCGCCGCTGGGTTTACCATTGGCGGCAGCCCTTGTGGCGAAGTACAAAGCACGGTGGAATATTTCAATGTACTAGCTACTCAGCACAGTATGCTTTGGGTGGGCATTGATGCGCCAGAAGGCGCACTCAGCAAAGACTTTAACCGCTTAAATGCTTCTCTTGGCGTAGTTGCACTGGCTGATACAGAGAGTGGTCTTCATCCGGTGGATGCAAAAACTGCGGAGCGATTAGGTGAGCGGGTTGCTGGGTTGACTCGGTAGTAACTATCTAAAGTTAGTAAAAAGGCGCCGTTCGGCGCCTTTTTCGTGATTATGCCAGCGTGATACGGGCAAATTTGCGTTTACCGACTTGGTAAACGGCAGTACCAGCTTCAGGTACCAACTTGGTATCGTCCAACTTCTCGCCGTCGATTTTCACCGCACCCTGGCGGATCATACGCATTGCGTCTGAGGTTGAACCTACCAGTGCTGCATCTTTCAGCAGGTTAGCGATAGCGACACCTTGCTCAAAAGAAAACTCTGGCATTTCATCAGGCATTGCGCCCTTCTGGAAACGGTTGATGAACTCAGCCTCTGCGGCTTCAGCATCCGCTTCTGAGTGGAAGCGAGCGATGATCTCTTTCGCCAGCAGGATCTTCACGTCACGTGGGTTGCGGCCGTTAGCAATTTCTTCTTTAAGGCCCGCAATCTCTTCCAATGGACGGAAAGACAACAGTTCGTAGTAGTTCCACATCAGATCATCAGAGATAGACATGATTTTACCGAACATCTCAGTCGGTACATCGCTGATACCGATGTAGTTGTTTGCAGACTTCGACATTTTCTTTACGCCATCCAGACCCACCAGCAGAGGCATGGTGATCACGACTTGCTGTGATTGGCCGTTTTGCTTTTGCAGCTCACGTCCCATCAGCAGGTTGAACTTCTGGTCAGTACCACCCAGTTCAACATCAGCTTCCAGCGCCACAGAGTCATAACCTTGCAGGAGCGGATAAATGAACTCGTGGATCGCGATTGGCTGGTTGTTGCTGTAACGCTTTTTGAAATCGTCACGCTCAAGCATACGCGCAACGGTAGAACTCGCAGCCAGACGAATCATGCCATCCGTACCCAGCTCACTCAGCCAGCTTGAGTTGAACTCAATGCGGGTTTTCTCTGGATCCAGAATTTTGAAGATCTGCTCTTTGTAAGTCTCAGCATTGCTCAGAACCTGCTCACGCGTCAGCGGTGGACGCGTTGCGTTCTTACCGCTTGGGTCACCTACCATCGCGGTATAATCACCGATCAGGAAGATAACTTCATGGCCCAGCTCCTGGAAGGCACGCAATTTATTCATGATCACAGTGTGACCAAGGTGAATATCCGGTGCAGTTGGATCCGCGCCCAACTTGATACGAAGAGGACGGTTCTCTTTCAGTTTTGCAATGAGTCCCTCTTCAGGAATCAACTCCTCAACACCACGCTTAATTTCAGCTAGCGCGGCTTCAATGCTCGCCATATTTTATCGCTCCCACAGAATCGGCATTTTTTCGTAAGCCGACATACTACTTGAATAGCGATGGTTTTTGAAACCAGTTAGACTTGTTAGTAGAGAAAAGGAATGCTTAAGCCGATCGGTTTTTTCGAGAAAGTTGGCACAAACAAGCAGCTCCCTGTTTAATTCACTTTCCTTAACGACTGTTTTTTAATGCCTGTTAAACATATTGCTGCGCTACCTAGACTTCACCAAGTCTTGATTATGGCTCTCAGCGCCCTTGTTGTGGTGCTGATTTTGCTCCCCACCGAAACACCAGCTTCACATCCGGATGCCAAGTTCGAAGTGGGAAAACAATACCCAATTCCTCTCGATACCGTTTCCTTACTTCCACCTGAAAATGAGCAACAGCCCGTGCAGGCTTACGCCCCCTTGGAGTGGCATAAGTTCAAGGTGAAAGCCGGCGACAGTCTGGCGGTTATTTTTGACCGCGTAGGCATCAGCCCCACTACGCTTTACCGTTTAATCAACAGTGATGAAGGCACCAAGTCATTAGCCTCATTACGCGTGGGTGATGAAATCCATATTGGTTTTGATGAAAACGGCTTGTTTACGCAATTACTCCAACCGAAAAATGCTAACGAAAAGCTGGTAGTGACCCGTATTGGTGATGAGTTCTTTTCGAAAACAGAATCCAAGCAGGTCGATACTCAGGTGAATTTTGCCTCAGCCACTATCACCTCTAGCTTTTGGAATGCTGGGGTCAGTGCAGGACTGAATGGCAACCAAATCATGGAGCTGGCGGGCATTTTCGGTTGGGACATCGACTTCGCTCTCGACATCCGCCAGGGCGACAAATTTTCTGTTTTGTTTGAAGAGCAGTTGGTTGAAGGTGAAATGATTGGCCGAGGTAATATTCTTGCCGCGACATTTACCAACCAGGGCGAAACCTTCACCGCTATCCGCTCTGAAACAGGTAAGTATTACGATGAGAAAGGCCGCGCAATGAGAAAAGCCTTCCTGCGCTCACCCGTTAACTTTCGCTATGTCAGCTCAAACTTCAATCCCCGTCGTTTACATCCAGTGACAGGGCAGGTGAAAGCACACCGTGGCACAGATTATGTCGCACCTGTTGGTACACCGATTTGGGCAGCAGGCGATGGCGTCGTGATGAAGTCGGCTTACAACAAGTTCAATGGCCACTACGTTTTCATCCGTCATAGCTCAACCTACATCACCAAGTACCTCCACCTGACCAAGCGTAATGTGAAAACGGGTCAGCGCGTCAAACAAGGACAAACTATTGGTACACTCGGTGGTACTGGCCGCGTGACAGGCCCTCACCTCCACTACGAATTTCTGGTAAACGGTGTTCATAAGAACCCAAGAACCGTCAAATTGCCACAATCGAAGTCACTGGCAGGTAAGGAAAAGACCGCTTTTATTGAACTGGCTAAAGACCGCATGGCGCAGCTCAATAAGTTCGAGCAATTGTTAGCATCCATCGGCACCCTGGAACGCTTTTCTTCTTAGCTGTTTGACAATGGCTTTTTGATAGTAGTGTTTTAATAGAAAAGAAAAAGCAGCGCTTATGCGCTGCTTTTTTTACGTCAGAATTCCGCCTCAAAGCTGAGGCTCAGCTTCCCGTTGTGGCTTTGGGAGCGTCGAATCCTTCTCTTCGGTTTGCCAAATCATGTTGGTTTCTTTCTTCGCTCTTTTGGGCTCACGGGCCAGCATTAGAAGACATGGGGTGAGCACCAACGTCAGTACTGTAGAGAACGCCAAACCACCGGCTACTGCTGTGGCAAGTTGAGACCACCACTGAGTACTCGGTGCGCCGAACTCAATACCGCGGTTCACCAAGTCAACGTTCATTTCCAGCACCATTGGCAGCAGACCTAGAATCGTCGTTACGGTCGTCAGAAGCACCGGACGTAGACGCTGAGCACCGGTGCGTAAGATGGCATCAACTTTCTCAAGGCCACGGCGACGCATTACATTGTAGGTATCAATCAATACAATGTTGTTGTTCACCACAATCCCCGCAAGCGTAATCACACCAACGCCAGACATGATGACCCCAAACGGACGCTGGAACACCAGAAGGCCAAGGAACACACCCACTGTCGAGAACAAGACTGCACTCAGGATCAGGAACGCCTGATAGAAGCTGTTGAATTGGGTTATTAGGATCAAAGCCATTGCAGCCAATGCCGCCATAAAGGCTGTCATCAGGAAGGCAGAGCTTTCATCCTGCTCCTCATTCTGACCACGCAAGGTCACTCGCACTTCTGGCGACAATCCCAGCGCTGCAATCTGCTCATTCAGTCCCGGCAGCGACAGACTGAGGTTATAACCTTCCGTCATGTCAGCCATCACTTTCACCACGCGTCTGCCATCAACACGGTCAATGTTGCCTTGTTTTGGCTCTGGCTTAATTTGGGCAAAGTTGGTGATCGGCACCAACCCATAAGGCGTCATCACCCGAAGTTCATCAAAGCGGCCAATATCCCGCTTCTCTTCAGGATAACGCACAAGAATATCCACTTCTTCACTGGCATCATCTGGCAAGTAATCACCAATCTTGAGGCCATTGGTAACGAACTGCACCGTATTACCTACCAACAGGGCATCTGCACCAAAGCGGGCCGCATCTTCACGATTGATATCAATCGACCAATCAATGCCTGGTTTGGTCAAGGTGTCGCTGTAGTTGGTGAATGCCGGGTCCTGTTCAAGCAGACTGCGAATTTGCTTGGCAGCAGGCGCGATCAGCTCAGGGTTTACCGCACTAACCTCAATAGACAAATCGTGATCGCTCGGCGGACCAGCATCGGGCTTTTTGAACTCCAGCTCAAGGCCGGACAAGTCAGCGGTTTTCTCGCGAAGTTCTTCGATGATCTCTTTTACCTTACGACGCTCTTGCCAATCGACAGGCTTCATTTGGATCACGCCAATCTCATCCTGACCACCGGTTTTGGTGTAAACGGATTCAATCTCGTCCATGCCCATGACACGCTCTTCAACTTCGGCCATCAAGGCGTCTTTTTCGAAGATAGAAAGATCACCATGCGAGCGCACTTTGATGTTGAAGAATGCCGGATCAACATCAGGGAAGAACTCTGAGCCAAGGCCTGATTTCCCGTAAGCGAAGAACACACCACCAGCCACAATCAAAGCGGCAATCAAAATTTTAATCGGGTGCTTGATCGCAATGGAAAGCGTATTGATATAAGCACGCGTGATACCGCGGGCTTGGGAGAAGTCACCTTGCTCAAGTGCATGAGTTCGGGCCTGTTGCTCTGCTGTTAGAGGAAGCGGTTTACCCACCATGCTGCCCAGCACTGGCACAAACAACAGTGCCATTGCCAGCGATGCAGCAAGTGTTGCAATAAGAGTCAGAGGCATATAGCCCATGAACTCACCGGTGATACCCGGCCAGAACAGAAGCGGAGCAAAGGCCGCCAGAGTGGTGGCTGTTGACGCGATAATCGGCCATGCCATGCGGTGCGCAGCCTCCCGAAAGGCCATTTTACGATCCACACCTTCACGCATCCGGCGATCGGCATATTCCGTCACCACAATCGCCCCATCAACCAGCAAGCCAACCGCCATGATGAGAGAAAACAGCACAACGATATTGACCGTCAGTCCGGCTAATGACAGCACCACCAGCCCCGTTAAGAAGGAGCCGGGAATCGAAACGCCCACCAGCAGCGCAGTGCGCGCCCCCAGAATGGCAATGATAACAATCACCACCAGCAAGATAGCGGAAAGGATGTTGTTCTGGAGATCAGTCAACATCGAGCGCACATCTTCAGAGCCATCCCAAGTATATTTAACCTGAAGTGCACCAGGCCAAAGCGGAGATTTCTGCGCTTCATTCATCACCGCCTTGGCTAGCTCGACGGTCTCGATGATGTTCTCGCCGGCGCGCTTTTTGACATCCAGCACGACCGCTGGCTTACCGTCCAGACGGGCAAAGCTTTCCGGATCTTTAAACGCACGGCGAACGGTTGCAACATCGCCAACTGTGACTACCTGATTGCCTTCAATCTTGATTGGCAAGGTCAGTACGTCATTGGCAGTTTCGAATACGGAAGGCACTTTGACGGAAAAGCGACCGTACCCGGTATCCACATACCCTGCCGCGACAACGCGGTTGTTACGGGAAACCAGATTAAAGATGTCTTGCTGATCCAGCCCATAGCTTTCCAACAACAGCGGTTCGACGATAATTTCCACCACGTCGTCACGATCGCCGGCAATATCCACTTCGAGGATTTGCTTAAAGCCTTCCAGTTCTTCCTGAAGCTGTCGGGCGATTTTTACAATCGCACGCTCAGAAACATCGCCATACAAAGCAATCGACAATACGGGCTGCATGTTGGCGAAAGTGACTTCGTTAACGGTTGGTTCGTCACTGTCTTCCGGCAAACGCGGCTTCACCAAATCTACAGCTTCACGCACATCAGCCATGGCTTCATTGAGATCAACACCGACGTTAAACTCAAGCGTCACAGAAGCGTGGCCTTCCGTCGCCGTTGCCGTCATCTCCTTGATGCCTTCAATCGAGCGAAGTTCTTGCTCAACCGGACGTACCAAAAGACGCTCCGCATCTTCCGGGGAAATGCCTTCGTGGCTGACAGAGACATAAATCACCGGAATGGTGATGTCAGGATCAGATTCTTTTGGAATGGTTTGATAGGTGTAAAAGCCTGCGACCAAAAGCACCAATAACAGGGTGACCATGGTACGGGTGCGAGCCAGTGACGCATCAATCAATGTTCTCATGAGATGCTCCCCTTATTGTGCCGACGCTTGACGCACCGCCTCGACGGCATCACCGTCACGCACAAAGCCCTGTCCTTTGGTGATAACGTCCACCGTATCACCAAGGCCTGCCAGCCAAACGCCATTTTGCTCAGCTTTAACGACTTTGGCAGAGACAAAGACAACCTTGTCACCTTTTAAGGTTTTCACTCCCAAGTTACCTTTTTCATCCAATGCCAGCATTGAGGGACTCAGCTTCACAGCGCTTTGCTGCTCAAGCGCCAGATCCACTTCCGCACTGATACCTGCAGGCAGTTTTTGCTCTGGATTTGGGATTTCCAGCTCAATAGTGAAAGTGTTGGTTGCCGGAGATGAAATACTGGATTGATAGCGCAGACGCCCTTCTTTCATCGCGCCATTAACCAGCAAAATATTGGCTGGCAAATCCGCATCAATATCGCTGATGTGTTTTTCGCTTACATCAGCAGTCACGATTAGAGGATCGAGATCGATCAGAGTCGCCATAGGATCGCCGATGCCAAGATAGTCACCAACTTCCACATTTAGGTCATCAACAATGCCATCAAACGGTGCTTTTACCTCGGTGTGAGACAGTGCCAGTTTGAGGTTCTTCACTGTCGCACGGGCTTCCACCAAATTGGCCTGCGCCAGCGAGAACGCCACCTCGCCTTGAAGCCCTTTTTTCTTCAATGATTGGGCTGCGTTATATTCTTTTTTACGCACCAAAAGTAGTGCCTCAGCGCGTTCGAGTTGCGCCTGACGGTCGGCTTTGTCGATATAAAGCAGTAAATCACCCTGCTTAACCGAAGCCCCTTTGCGGACAGACACTTTGGTGACCCTGCCTGCTGCTTCCGCCGAAATGGTGGCTGAGCGATCTGGTGCCGTGCGTCCATATAACGAAATAGAACGGGTCACCGGCTCTGAGTGGAATGTTTCAACGCCGACTTTCGTTAACGGTGCTGCCGCTGGTTCTTTTTTGTCAGCGTCAGACTGTTCATTGCTATGACCGCTGCCAACCCAAAAGACCAAACCACAAAGTAATACAAGAGAAATGACCCAGGGACGCTGGGAGAGGAAAGACGTTTTCGCGCCTGCATTCGTCATAATCGTTCCATCCTGACGTAGTTACTGCAGTAAAAGAAAATGGACGCTGATCCGACTGGCCCAATGAAAAAGACGCGGCAGTTTCTTTAAGAACTGCCGCGGCTTTAAAAGTGTCTTATAGTTTATACACTGAAAGAGGCGCCACAACCACAGGTAGTGGTTGCGTTTGGGTTATTTACGAAGAAACGTGAACCTTCTAACCCTTCTGTGTAATCGACGACGCCGCCGATCAAATATTGCAGGCTCATTGGGTCAACCACCAAGGTGACACCACTTCTTTCGATGGTCATATCACCATCATTAACGTTTTCATCAAACGTGAAGCCATACTGGAACCCACTACAGCCGCCACCAGTGATATACACGCGCAGTTTCAGATTCGGGTTTTCCTCTTCCTGAATCAGCGTTTTTACCTTGTTCGCTGCGGTTTCTGAAAACTGCAGTGGCAAAGCGGCATCACTCATTATTACCTCACATTAGTTCTTTATAATTTGACCGCATTATCTAATACCTGACTAATTCGTTCAAGTATTGCTCATCACGCAGAAACTTATCCGCAATATACACCATGTTTAAGCCGGATGTGATGCTTACCTCATCATCCATCTCGCACCCTTTATACCCAAACGACCTGAAGATGCTCGCATTCAGAGGTCATCAATGCGTTCAATTCGAGGCAAATTTCACGAGGAATAGTCGTTCTATTTCCGTGGGATTTAACGAAGAAGTGGGCGCAT
>NZ_LASY01000035.1:0-96726 GCF_000973155.1 Grimontia sp. AD028
CCCTAAGCGTTTTATGCTTTGTTGAGGTGTATTTGCTTAGAATGACTAGGCGGCACACACCTCGCCGCGCCTAAAACGCTTATGGCGAGAACAAAATTTAACTACCAAAGGTCAACAGACCCTTGGACCTTTAATGGTGATGGTGCATTTTTTATGGATCTTTATTCATATAAACAAGCGTAGAAAAACCTGCTCACATGTCCAATTGATAGCTGGCTCAATGCATCAGATTGCCAACAAAATGAAATACGATGCGTATTTGGGGAAGGAAACACAGTTTAAAGCTGATAATAATCAATAATAACGTTTTCTGTTGGCTATCCTTTTAGGGCTGCGGTAGCTTGATAATGGAGAAAGAAAAGACTGCGTAAACGCGGCGACATGAAAAAGGAGAGACATGTTAAAGCTTGATGATATTTGCTTGCGACCCGCCCGGAATGATGAACGTGATCATTTGTGGCATTTCATATATGTGCAAAACGAGTGGAAGGCACACGATGCCCCCTATTTTCCGCTCGAGCATCAATCCCGCTTTCAATTCCGACGTCATCTGTTTAAACGCCTGAAAGAAGCGCAAACTGCCATGGTGATTGACTACAACGGAGAGGCCATTGGTTACCTTTCCTGCTATTGGGAAGATCAGTCGACCCGTTGGTTGGAAGTAGGTATTACGCTTTTCACTTCCCAATACTGGGGAAAACAACTCGGACGTAAAGCGCTGACCCTTTGGATCACCCATCTTTTTGAGCGTTATGACGTCGCCCGTATCGGCCTGACAACGTGGTCGGGTAACCCGCGCATGATGAAATGTGCCGAAGCGCTTGGCCTTCAGGAAGAAGGGCGGATAAGACGGGTTCGCTACTTTGAAGGTAAGTACTACGATTCGCTCCGTTATGGTGTGCTTCGCGAAGAGTGGCAGGCGCAAAGTAAAGGCGATGATACACTTCGCTGTGTTGGATAGCTTTACACTGTAAACATGGAATCTCATATTCACTATTTGCGCAAAGGGCAGGGGCGACCGCTCCTGCTTCTTCATGGCTTGGGTTCGAGCAGCGAAGATTGGCAGTATCAAATCGACGCATTCAGCGACCGGTTTGATGTCATTGCGCCTGACTTCCCGCTGCACGGTGCCTCACCCGGCGACATTGATACCTTCAGTTTGCCGCAGTGTGCGGTCATCATTGCTTCACTGATTGAGATGCTGGAACTTCGCGACGTGCTGGTGGTTGGGGTTTCAATGGGCGGCATGGTCGGTATTGAGTTAGCCACCCGTTTTCCTAAGCACGTTGCGGGGCTATGTGTAGTGAATGCGCTCGCGGAGTGTCGCCCGAGAAAGCTCAATGAGTGGTGGATGCTGGCTTCAAGGCGCTTTTTACTTAAGTTTGTTAGCGTCGAAACCATTGCCAAACTGATGGCAAAGCAACTCCTACCGGGAGATGGTCACGCCCAAACCCGGGATGAGGTGATCAGTCGCTGGTCGAAAAACCACAGGGAAAGCTACATTGCGGCCTTTAATGCCGTGGTGAACTGGGACGCTTTGAACAAACTTTCCAAGCTGAAATGTCCGCTGTTTATGCTGACCTCAGAGTTTGATTACACGCCCGTCGCGTCGAAAAAAGTACTCGCTTATCTCTATCCTGATGGGCAATTCGCTTGTCTTCCCAATGCCAGACATCTTGTTCCGATTGAAAAGCCGACTGAGTTCAATGAAGTGCTCAATCATTGGCTGGTTGAACGAACCTAGCGCACCTTTCTCATCCCTTTGGATTGTTCTGCTTCACTCAACTGCTAGAATTCTCGCAACGCATTTCAAAGAAAGTGCGATATATATCCAAACGACCTGAATGTTGCATCTTCAAGTTGTTTGGGTATCTACCCAAACAAAAAAGAAACCAAGAGAGTCACCATGAAATTGGAAGCAGTCGACTTCAACGCGCCAGACGCGGCTGAACGTTTTGTTGAATCCCTACGCTCAACAGGATTTGGCGTTCTGAAAAATCACCCAATCAGCCAGGATCTGGTGTCGTCAGTGTATGAAAACTGGCAAGGCTTTTTCGATAGCGAAGAGAAAATGCAATATCGATTCAAGCCAGAAACGCAGGACGGATTGTTCCCGGCAGAGGTGTCTGAGGTGGCAAAAGGCCACAAGAAAAGAGACATCAAAGAATTTTTCCATTACTACCCTTGGGGTCAGTGTCCGGATGACCTGAGAGAACAACTGCAAGGCTACTACGACGAAGCGAACGGTCTGGCGAAAATCCTGCTGGGCTGGGTAGAAGAGCACTCGCCGGAAAATGTATCTTCACTTTACTCGCAATCCCTCTCGAGCATGGTGGATGGCAGCGAGCAGACTTTGCTTCGCGTACTGCACTACCCGCCAATGAAAGGTGATGAAGACCCAGGTGCTATCCGTGCTGCCGCCCATGAAGACATCAATCTGCTGACTATCCTTCCTGCGGCCAATGAGCCAGGCCTGCAAGTATTGGGTAAAGACGGCGAGTGGTTGGATGTGCCTTGTGATTTTGGCTATCTGATTGTTAACATCGGCGACATGTTGCAAGAGGCATCTGGCGGCTACTTCCCGTCAACCACACACCGCGTGGTCAATCCAGAAGGGGCTGACATGACTAAGTCCCGCATTTCCTTGCCTTTGTTCCTGCATCCAAAGCCAGAAGTGGTGCTGTCTGACCGCTATACGGCCAACAGCTATCTGATGGAACGTCTGCGCGAGTTGGGCCTGATCTAACGCTTCAATTCCAAGCTAGATTTATATACCCAAACTCGCTGAATCCTGCATCTTCAGGTTGTTTGGGTATAAGCCGGTGACACGATTCGTGCACCGGCTTTTTTGTTGCTCCAGATCGGGCTGCTTTCTCCCAGAAACCATTAAGTTAGCTTTTTCGCTCAATTGCGTGCCTCAAGAGGAATAATGGGATTTTTCAACTAGTATTCTATGAGAGGAACAGGAGTCTCAAAAATGCAAAACTCTTTCATGTCACCACTGAAACGAGCCATAAGCAGTATTTTTGGCTTCGATGCAGAACTCGAGTCGGAGGCGAACGCCAAGATCGCCGCCTTGGATAAGTCTCTCGCCATCATCGAATTTGATACCAAAGGGAATATTCTCTCGGCCAACGAGAATTTTCTGAAAGTCATGGGTTATACCCCGGACGAAATCATCGGAAAGCATCATTCCATGTTTGTGGAAAAGGCATTTGCCAGCTCCAGTGAGTACAGGGATTTTTGGCAAAGACTGTCAAACGGTAAGTCAGTGTCCGGTGAGTTCAAGCGAATTGGCAAAAACGGTATCGATGTCTGGATTCAGGCAACTTATAACCCTGTTTATTCGCCTAAAGGAGGTGTCGTGAAAGTGGTGAAATTCGCGACCGATATTACTCAGGAAAAAAATAAGAATCTCGATACCTTGGGGCAGATTAAAGCCATTAACCGCAGTCAGGCGGTGATCGAGTTTGACCTCAAAGGCAATATCCTGCGTGCCAACGAAAACTTCCTGGGTGCCATGGGGTACACCGAAAAAGAGGTGGTGGGCAAACACCATTCCATTTTCGTGGAACCTGCGACGGCACAGTCTGGAGAATACAAAGGCTTTTGGGCAAAACTGGCCAAAGGTGAATACCAAAGTGCCGTATACAAGCGTGTTGCCAAAGGCGGTAGAGAAGTTTGGATCAGTGCTTCGTACAACCCAATTTTCGATGACAATGGCAAACCATTCAAAGTGGTGAAGTTCGCGACAGATGTGACCGAACAGAAGATGCGTAATGCTGACTTCTCAGGTCAAATCCGAGCTATTGGGAAATCGCAGGCTGTGATCGAATTTGAACTGGACGGCACCATTCGCACCGCCAACGAAAACTTCCTTAACACTGTCGGCTACACACTGGAAGAAGTGCAGGGTAAACACCACTCGATGTTTGCTCCCCCAGGATTGAAAAACTCCCGGGAGTACAAAGAATTCTGGAAATCGCTTGCGGCGGGTGAATTCTTTTCCGGGGAATTCGAGCGCGTCGGAAAAGGCGGCCGCCAAATCTGGATTCAGGCTTCTTATAACCCGATTTTTGACCTAAACGGTAAGCCATTCAAAGTCGTGAAGTATGCGTCTGACATTACCGATCAAAAACTGAAAAATGCCGATTACGAAGGCCAGATTGAAGCGATTGGCAAATCTCAGGCAGTGATTGAATTCAACATGGATGGCACCATTCGCCACGCTAACGAGAACTTCTTGGCAGCGATGGGATACTCCCTGAGCGAAGTGAAAGGGCGTCACCACTCTATGTTTGTTGACCCTGAATACAAAAACTCAGCCGAGTACAAAGCCTTCTGGGACAAACTCAACCGCGGTGAGTATGAGTCTGCCGAGTTCCAGCGCTTTGCCAAAGGCGGCAGGGAAATTTGGATTCAGGCTTCATACAACCCCATCTACGACGCCAGTGGCAAGCCATTCAAAGTGGTGAAATATGCCACAGACATTACCGCTAAAAAGCGGGCTGTGGCAAAAATCAGCGCGTGTTTGGTGTCTCTGTCGAAAGGGGATTTGAGCGTATCTATTCCTTCAAAATTGGATGAAGAGTTTGAACCTGTCAGGGAAGCACTGAATTCTACCATCGAGCGATTGAACGAGCTGGTGGTGGATATCAACCGCACGGCGACGTCTGTCAGTAACGCTGCCCGTGAAATCAAGGTGGGTACCACAGACCTGAGCGATCGCACCGAGTCACAGGCTAGTAGCCTCGAAGAAACTGCCGCCAGTATGCAGGAAATGACCTCTACGGTGCAGCAAAATGCAGATACCTCGCAAAGCGCCGTTAAGCAGGCCAGTGAAGCCACCAAAAAGGCTGAGCGTGGTGGCTCGGTGGTGGAAGATGCGGTCAACGCCATGGCTGAAATTGAAAACTCCAGTAAGCAGATTTCAGACATCATTGGCGTTATCAACGAGATTGCTTTCCAGACTAACCTGTTAGCACTGAACGCCGCGGTTGAGGCAGCACGCGCTGGTGAGCAAGGCCGTGGTTTCGCGGTGGTGGCTGGTGAGGTGCGTAACCTTGCCCAGCGAAGTGCCAAAGCCTCGGTGGAGATCAAAGACCTTATTAATGCCAGCGTCAACAAGGTCAAAGACGGTACCCAACTGGTGCGTGAGTCGGGTGAGAACTTGGTAGAAATTGTGGATGCTATTCGCAGTGTATCTTCCATGATCGACAACATGAGCACGGCAACACAAGAACAGTCTCAGGGGATCGGTGAAATTAACCGAGCGGTTACAGAAATGGATAACATGACGCAGCAAAACGCCGGGCTTGCTGAAGAAGCAACCGCGGCGAGTGAAAACATGCTGGTAGAAGCAGAAAACTTGCAGGAGCTTGTCAGGTTCTTTAAAACCCGCAGCGCCTGATCTTTCGCGGATAACTAAATAAGCCGGACTCATGTCCGGCTTATTTATTTGTTGCGTATCTTATTGACGAGCTCAGTTTGTGGAAGCTCTCTGCATCTCGTCGTCTCAACGTCTATTTGTCGTTATCGCCGTCATAGAACTCGAATTCAATGTCGTCGTCATCGTCTTCCACATCGTCTTTTGCCTTCGATGCGAACTGGAATTTTGGTTTTGAGGGTGGGCTTTGCACCTCGATATCGTCATCCAGTTCGCGATAGCTGTCATCACTGAATTCGAGGAAGCCATCATCCTCGTCGTCAAGCTCCTCTTCAAGAAGGGAAGCGTCTTGCTCTTCTGGCAGGTCAAAGAAGGCGACCATTTCCGTCATGTCTTGTGAAAGGCTCCACATGCCTTCACTGGCGGTGGTGACTTGCTCGACCAGCGCTGCGTTCTTCTGGGTGACGCTGTCCATTTTGGTGATCGAGAGATTCACTTGCTCTATGCCAACACTTTGCTCTTGGGCAGCGTCAGAGATTTCTGCCATTTTGCCGCCCATCTCTTCCACCATAGAAACGATTTCTGCCAGAGTCTTTCCTGAGTTGCTGACGTATTCTGCCCCGACTTCCACTTTCTTGTTGCTGGCTTCAATCAGCTCTTTAATCTCTTTGGCTGCGCTGGCAGAGCGTTGAGCTAAGTTTCTGACCTCACCGGCCACCACGGCAAAACCACGGCCTTGTTCACCTGCTCGTGCCGCCTCAACAGCAGCATTGAGCGCTAGCAGATTTGTCTGGAAAGCGATCTCATCAATCACGCCAATAATCTCCCCAATTTCGCTACTGGCTGTACTGATATCTTCCATGGCGTTGATAGTGCGGGTAATGGCTTGACCGCCTTCTCGGGCTTTAGCCCGTGCTTTCATGCTGACCAGTTTGGTGGAAAGTGCGTTTTCAGCGCTCTGTTTCACTGTGCTGGTCATTTCTTCCATGCTGCTCGATGTTGCCTGCAGTGAGGTTGCCTGTTCGTCTGTGCGAAGGCTCAGATCCTGATTCCCTGCCACAATTTCCCGTGATGACACAGAAACCGTCCCTGCTGTTTCACGGATACGACGGATCACATCGGTGAGCTTGTCGATGGTCTGGTTGGTGTCTTTCTTGAGTTGGCCGAGTCGACCTGTGTAGTTTTTATCCATGCGCTCTGTCAGGTTACCCTGCGCCATCGCCGCCAGTATGCGCTGCATGTCTGCCAAGGAGTCATCGATGTTTTTAGTCAGGGTGTTGAGCCCTTCAGCGAGGTTGTAGAAAAACCCCTGTTTTCCGGTCATCTCAATGCGGGCACTGAAATCGCCACGCGCTGCTGCGGAAATCACATTGTCGATTTCCCGTTCAATAGCCACTTCGCTGGTGCGGTCAGTCCATTCGATCACTGTGCCTATGCGTTCACCCTCGTCGTCAAACATCGGCTGGGCACTGATAGCCATCACTTTGGTGCCGACAAAGAATTCACTGGTGAAGGTTTCTGAGACGTTTTCCAACACTTGTCGCTGGTGGTGTGGGTCCTTGTGGAACAGGTCGATGGATTGACCGACCACCGAATCAGGGTCGAAGTCTGGAAGTTCTTGCCTGAAATCGTCCGCGGCAGTTTGCAGCATCTCTTTCGCGGCGTTATTCAGGTAGATGACCTGGTGTTCACTGTCAGACATCATGATGTTGTTCGAAACGCAATCCAGCGCTTGTCTGACTCTGGCGTTCTCTTCGGCAATGGTTCGTGCTTCCTGCTCAAAAGCCTGTTTAACAAACTCTGCCCTCTCGGCGTTTTCCAATGACGCGTTGGTGGCCTCTTTGATTGAATGCAAATCGCCTTTGTAGTCGCCGTTGATGCGAAGGCTCAAGTCGCCTTCCGCAATGCGTTCCATGACCCTGTTTATCTCGCTGAGCGCGTTTTGGGTTTCTGTCATTAGCGTATTGAATGCTTTGGCGGATTGGCACACTTCATCTGAGCCCCTGACGGGCAGACGGATGGAGTAGTCGCCTTCCCTTGAAACGGCTTTCAAGCTTCGGGTCATGTTGATGATAGGGCGCGTCACTGATCGGGTAATGGTCAGGGCGATGATTGCCCCCACGACGACGCCAATAATACCGGTAAGCTTTAAAACCTGTGTGATGGAGGCGTTCATTTCCGCCAGCTGCGCGACTTCTTTATTAAGCTGTGCCCGTTGCAGGGCATCCAGGTCTTGCACCAGTTGTTGTGAAAGTACAGAGAGGGGAGAGGCTTTGGTTCCCAGCAGATACTGCGACATGTTCCAGCGTTTGGACTCACGTAATTGATACATTTTGTCTACGTCATCGGCAAAGCGGTCACGCAGCGGTGAATAGCTGTCAAAGAGCTCCCGTTGCTCTCGGGTTAGCAGGTAGCGCTTACTTTCAATGTCATAGAAAGCGTTACTGTTCGCGGTCCAATGCTGGAAATAGGTGGCTTTGTAGTTCTGATTGCCACTGATGAGGTATGAGCGGGCGGAGGCAAAAGCGAGAGAAAGCGAGGCACTTGAGTGGGCAAAGACACCGAGCAACTTCTTTCTCTCAGGTGTAGACGGTAGAGATTGTTCCAGTTGGGCGAGTTGATTGATGTCATCAAGCATTCTCATCGCGACGGGAGAAATATCCAATTTGAACATCTTCATCGCGGGTTGCTCATCTTCGGTATGGGCAATTTGTTCTGCTTCGTCCTGAGCACTTCGGTACTGTTTCAGGCTGACTTCAAGCGCGGACAGTTTTTCGGCATAGCCCACGATATGTTGATTGTTTAACGTATTTTCTTTGAGGACAGCCATTTGCTGGTCAATGCTGTCCCAAACTTCCTGACGCTGTGTTTTCAGCTTTTCATCGCCCAGCACCAGATATCCGCGCAAAATGGCAAGAGATTTATTGATTTCCCCTACCAGACCGCTGGCAGCCAATGTGCTGGGAAATGTTGAATTGACCAGCTCATTTTCCAATACCTGCAGGTTTCGTAATCTGTCATTTGAGATGACCACTGCTGTGACAAGAATGGCCAGGATTAATCCAAAGCCAAATGCCAAGCGTTTACCTATCGTGATGCGGAATATTTTATGGTTCATCTTTGCTCACTCTGTCTGCTGCTTTTGCTCGCTAAGGAGAACAATCAGTTTGCGGTCGATAAGGTCGACCATGGCATAAACATCTGACGGTGTTTTTGGGCGCTGATAAGTCCGGTTGCTGTAGAAGTCACCAAAGCTGTTTTCGGGTTCCATGACGGAAAGGGTGGCGGCAATGGTGTCAAGGCAGGATCCGGCCAACAGAAAAACTTCAGCGGGGATGGCTTGCGCTTTTTCGCGGGTGACACGTTCAACAAGATCGATGCCGTAGTCGTCGGCGAGTTGGTCGATGCGGTTGGCTAGTTGGCTTAGGGCGACGAAGACCTGCTCGGGCGTGTAGCCCTGCACGGGAATGATTTTTCTTGGCAGTGAAGAGGCGAGCTCAGGTTTGTACCGGTAGGCATAGTGCATCACGATGGCATCAACATTTTTGACCAGCGAGAACACCTCGGTAGGGGTCAGCTCCCCGTAACGGTCCGAATAACCATAGGCCTTGGTGTCATGTGTATTCGCAAAGGCTGGGCACGCCATAAAAATCACAAGACTTAGATAGCAGGCTGTAACCCACCTGCCGAAACACGGCATCTGACAAAGCATCTGGTTCTTTAATTGCAGCACTTCTTTCATCACCACATTTGCCATTTCTGAGATTGATACGATTGAATCAATAACGTGACTTTGGTTCACATTTAAGTCTAGACCGATATGGCAAAACGTGTGCTAGCAGGCTTTCCTCTAACTGCCTGTTTATGAAAGAGTCTCCCGGGTGTTGAAGGATGAGTGAAGAGTGGGAGTTTGAAAAACAAAAAGCCGCATTAAAAAGCGGCTTCGTCGGCAGCGGCAATTTGCTGTAGCCAGCGCCCCAGTTTCAAGATTTCTGGTTGCCTTGCGCGGTGCTTTTTGTACACGAAATAGAGACTGTCTCCGGTAGGAATTTCATGCAGGGGAATGCGTACCAGCTGTTCGCGATCTATCTCGTTCATAAAGTAGTGGTTGAGCAGGGTGACGCCATGGGAATAGCGCGCCGCTTCTGTCGCGAGCAACATATGGCTGAAGGTGTGAATTTTTACGTCTCTTGGCAGTGAGTACCCTCCGACCTTACACCACTCTTTCCAGTCGTTTTCCATCAAAGATCTTACAGACAACAAAGGATATTCCCAAAGCGCATCAGGCAGGGGTTTGTCTTTGATTTGTTGCCAGATTTTGGTGCTGCACACAGGGTAAATGTATTCGGTATACAAAAGCTCGTATTCGTAGTTTTTACCGGGCGCAAAGTCGGTGATAAAGCAGTCGCCCATTTTGTCTGAGAGATCCGGGCGATGAGCGTACATCTCAAGGGAAAGATCGATTTCAGGGTGCTTGGTGCGAAAATCTGAAAGCTGGGGCATGAGCCATTTCACCGCGAGCGAGCTAAACACTGCCAGACGAAGATTGCCAGAAACCCCCTCACGAACCTGAAGACTGGCGCGGGCAATGGCCTGGAGTGGGTCGCCAATATCGTCATAGTAACGTTGCCCCACCGGGGTTAAATGCAAGTTCCGCCCCTGGCGTTCAAACAGGGATTCTCCCAGAAAATCTTCCAGTAAACGGATTTGGTGGCTGACAGCACTTTGGGTCACGTTCAGAGATTCTGCTGCGCGCGAGAAGCTGTTTAAGCGGGCAGTGGCTTCGAAATATTGAACGGCTCGGAGCGGAGGAAGTTTCATTATCTAAAAAATTCATAGAACCTGAATAATCATCATTATACGTCATGAAAAAGTGCCGCTACTATGAGGATTCTGTGAGCTATGTTGCTTTTTCTCGCTTAAAGGAGGTATTAGGTATGCGCAATATCTCAGTAGGTTTCGCCATGACGTTGTTGGTGATAGGAAACCTCAGCGCAACGTTTTCCGATGCGCTGGTCAAAACCATGGAAGGAGGGCCAGACGGTGCCATCTTCCAGTTCGCGCTGTTTCGTCAGGTATCTGCCGTGCTCATTTTGCTGCCTTTCTGTTTGACGGCACCTGTGAAGAATTTGACGTTGGGACTGAAATGGCACGCACTGCGCGCGCACATTTGGTTGCTTGGTGTGTTTTTCTCGGTGATCGCGTTGACCACAATGCCGTTGGCAACTGCGAATGCGATTTTCTATGCGGCACCCTTGATCATGCTTCCGCTTGCAGCGATCTTTCTGCGTGAGAAACTCTCGGTAGCATCGATCATTGCTGCGGTAGTGGGCTTTATTGGTGTATTGATTTTGGTGCGTCCGACCGAGTTTAGCTGGGCGGCGATGTCGGCACTGATTGTGGCGGTGACGCTGGCCATCAACAACCTGTTGATCCCGAAAATTCCGCGCGTTCAGACAGTGCCACAAACTCTGCTGCTGCATAACTTGATTGGTATTCCAGTCGCGTTTGCATTGGCACTTTATGAAGGCATGCCGTTCAGTCTGGACTTGTTCTGGCGTGCTGCTGGCTCGACCGCATTCATTCTGGTCTACGCTGCAACCTGTGTGATTGCGTATCGCGCAGCGGAAAGCAACAAGATTGCCAGCGCCGAATACAGCGGCTTGGTGTGTGCTGTTGGTGTGGGTTTGGTTTTCTTCGGTGAAGTGCCAGACATGCTGATGGTGGTGGGTACGACCCTGATTGTTGTACCTCTGCTGTGGCTGGCAGGACGTGAGAAACGAAAGTCCCGCAAAGCCAAAGCGGCTGCAATGGCAAAAGCGCCAGAAGAGATTGCTGAGCCAGCATAACTGAACGAAGAACAGAGAACCTAAAACGCTCCTCCGCTTGCAAAACCGGGGGAGCGTTTTTTATGCCCAGCCGCAAAACGAAATGCATTTTTCTTAATTTGAATACTGGAAGGTGAAATGCCGGGCAGATTGGTTGAACTGCCAGAAGACAGTCAATAAAGTGAGGTAAAACAAAAGAAAAGTGAGGGTAGGGATAACTCCTTCACACGGTTGGCAAAGGAATCTCTCATGTATAAATACGTCTTCGCAGCGTTATTGCCAGTGATCTTGGCTGGCTGCTCGTCTTCAGAAAAACCGACCTTTGATATCGCGGCTCAGCAGGAGAAAGAGCAGGACGCCGCGAAAAAAGGAGAAGTGCTACCGGAGCCGGCTTCTCTGTATTTTGTCAGTAGCAACGACTCACAAGACTACGATCCCGAGTGGGACGATACTCAAAAAACTAACCAACAGAAGCTGCTCATTGCCAACGGCGACCATGAGGTCACTCTCTTCACGGATCATCTGGAATGCAAAGACCCGATGGGGCTGAACATGGAAAGTCTGGGCACCAAGAGCATGACCATGCCGCGGGGCGAGAAAGTAACGTTGAATGTGTCATTCCACGCCAACAGTTTTGCCGCGGGTGGTGCGTCTTGTGTGAACACCTTTACCTTCAACGTGGATGAAGGGAAAAGCTACACAGTGAACCATAAATTCAGCATGGAAGACGGCCTATGCACTGTGTCGGTGTTTGACGATGAAGCCAAAGCCGCGATTGATGTGTTTGCCCGCAAAGGCCCTTACCTTTGTACCCCGGAAGATCTGAATGAAGACAACGCAGCCCAACGTATTGAGTTGAGCGCAGGCCGCTTCTAATCCTTTAATTTCGCCGGAATGTTAGCGACCAAGTAACTGATAAGCGCTTTCAATCTGGCGGGTTGGTGCCGATCTCTGTGATACAGCAAATAGAGCGGCACCTTATCCACCTTCCATTCTGTAAACACCGATTCAAGCTTTCCTTCCGTTTCATAAGACGTGCAATACAGCGCGGGCAAGCGACATATCCCATTCCCCTGAAGCGCCGCGTTCAAAAGCACATGACCGTTTTTACATTGTAAATGGCCGTGAACTTCCACATCGGTATGCTGTGCTGGGTCGTCGGATTTCACATATCGCCACTTGGTCACAGACCCAGTCAGGCAGTCATGCTGTTGCAATTCTTTTGGGTGTGATGGCCTTCCTTTGCGCGCGAAATAGTCTGGTGAAGCGTAGGTGCCTATCTTGATTTCTCCGAGCTCACGGCCAATCAGAAGGGAATCCGCCAGCGCCCCCATTCGAAGTACTAAATCAAAACGGGACTGCACCAGATCAACCCGTTCTGAGCTGAAATCAAGCTCGATACTGATCTCCGGGTTTTCGGCGCAGAAGGCGTGTATCACATCGCCAATCAAAGACTCTCCCAAAATACCGCCGACACAATTCACCGCAATATGGCCACGCATCTGATCAGCATCACTGCTGGCGAGAGTTATTGCTTCATCCAGTTGTGACAGTGCAGCCCGGCAGCGGCTAAAGAAGGTTTCTCCTGCCGCGGTTAAGCGCTGAGATCGGGTCGTACGGATGATCAGCTGTACACCCAACCTGGCTTCCAATTGGCTTAACTGGCGAGACATATGAGCGCGGGAAGCATTCAGCGATTCTGCGGCTTTAGAGAAGCTGCCAGTTTCTGCAATAGCAACAAAGGCGCGGATGTCACTCAGGCTTTCGCCGAGGATTTCTTTATTGGTGTTCATTTGGTAACACTGAGTTTTATTGTGACATATATATCAACAATGATGACTTATTTAGAATGCAGCCTCAACCAAAACAACAAGGTCTTTGAGGAAGAACATCATGAAAAAGTTGGCTGTTATAACAGGTGCAAGTTCAGGTATCGGCGAAGCGATTGCAAAACAACTGTCTGCACTGGGGCATCCACTGCTGCTGGTGGCGCGCCGTGTTGAGCGTTTAGAAGCGTTGAACCTGCCAAACACTCTTTGCCGTAAAGTCGATGTGACTGACAAAGCGGCATTTGAAGCAGCAATTAAGGAAGCCGAAGCGGAATACGGTGAGGTAGACCTGCTGGTCAACAATGCAGGTGTGATGCTGCTGGGTGATGTGGCAACACAAAATGCCGCAGAGTGGCAAACCATGTTCAACGTGAACGTGGTTGGCTTGCTGAATGGTATGCAGGCCGTGCTTGAACCGATGAAAGCGCGCAACGGCGGCACCATTGTAAACATCAGCTCAGTGGCTGGCCGCAAAACCTTCCCGAATCATGCGGCTTACTGCGGCACTAAATTTGCGGTTCACGCGATTTCTGAAAACGTGCGTGAAGAGGTGGCGGATGCCAATGTTCGTGTCATCACCATTGCTCCTGGCGCGGTAGAAACCGAGCTGCTTTCCCATACCACCAGTGATGAAATCAAAGCAGGTTACGACAGCTGGAAAGACGAAATGGGCGGCGTTCTGGCTGCAGATGATATCGCCAGCACTGTTTGCTATGCGTATTCCTTCCCACAAAACGTGTGTGTGCGTGAGATTGTGATCACCGCTACACGTCAGCAGCCTTAAGTAACAGAAATGGCTAACAGCTAAAAAAAGCCACCCTTGCGGCTGTCTCTCATACACAAATCCCTGAGCAATGCTCAGGGATTTTTTTTGGACTCATTTTGCATGCTGTGAGCAGACCGTTTAGGACAAATTATTTGAGGCGATAATGATGATGAATCCAGAGTCCGTTGGCGAAATGTCAATTTGGGCAAGCAAACCTCAACGACCCAAGACGCACGCAAAGAACCTTTGTCATCCTGCCTCTTTTATCAACCCCTTCGCCAAATCTTTGGGCGTGATGCCGGGGTTCTTAGAGTGCCTGCCCCCGCTGAGTCACGAAAGCGGACATATCTTCAAGATGACCTATTCGACGATTGTTCTTCTTTGGAGAACAAATAGTTCTTAATTTGTGTGTTGATGTGTTTTTTTGCAACCACTAAATTCAGGACAGATGATGAGGCCTCAAGGGGCCTCAACGATGAGTCGATTGATTGAATAGATCTGGAAGGATAGCTAGTCCGATACGAAATCCAGCAAAGGAGCATCGCCCCATCACCGAGACCGCTTCCATGAAACCATCTAAGAACAATAATGAGTCCAGGAGATCAGAATGAGACGGATACTCGCATTAACAGCTCTTATCGGTACCATAGCCTTAGGCAGCCACCATGCTTTCGGACAGACCCAGTTTGCGGACTTGGTCGTCAAGAACGCAAAAATCACCACGCAGAGCCATTTGCAGCATTCAGCTTCGGCGTTAGCGGTTCGCGATGGGCGTTTTGCCAAGGTCGGATCGATTGGTGACATCACCCCCCTCATCGGGCCAAAAACGCAGGTTATCGATGCCGACGGCCGCCGCATTGTGCCCGGCTTGATCGACTCGCACTCACATTTCCTACGATCCGGCCTGACCTATACACGAGAACTCAGGTGGGATGGCGTACCAACCTTGAAGCAGGCATTGGCGATGCTAAGCGAACAGGCCAAGCGAACACCAGAGGGTGAGTGGGTGCGCGTCATCGGTGGTTGGACGCCATGGCAATTTAAGGAGCAGCGACTCCCGACCGTTGCAGAGATCAACGAAGCGGCGCCGAACACACCGGTTTATATTCAGTATTTCTACAGCGTCGGACTCGTGAACCGAGTAGCGATGGCACGCCTTGGGATCAACCAGCAAAGCGAGGATCCGAAAGGTGGGCGATTTGTTCGAGACAGCTCCGGGAATCCGACAGGTTTAATGATTGCTGACCCGCATCCGGGAATTTTCTACGGCAAGATCGCAGCTCTGCCTAACGCCACGCCAGAAGTCGAAGCCAACTCAACGATGCACATGTTCTTTGAGCTGGCACGCTGGGGCATTACGGGCGTAATCGACGCGGGCGGTGGTGGATTCCGTTTTCCGGAGCACTATTCTACGGCTCAGAAGCTCGCAGCATCGGGAAAACTTCCTATTCGGGCAAGCTTCTTTCTGTTTGCGCAACGTCCGGGCAAAGAAGCCGAGGACTTTTCCAATTGGACAGATAAATACACCGCTGGTTGGAATTTTGACCCAGTCAAGCCGAACGGGTTTCAACTTGGTGGTGGCGGCGAATATATTCTTTGGGATGCAGCAGATTTCGAGAACTTCCGCTCGCCACGCCCCGATTTACCGGCAGGCATGGAGGAGCGCCTCGCTTTAGTTCTGAAAACTCTGATCAAGAAACGCTGGTTCTTTCGAATTCACGCGACCTATGATGAATCGATTTCACGTATTCTCGATGTCATCGAAGCTGTCAATAAAGAGACACCGCTAAACGGCCTACGCTGGTCCATCGAGCATGGCGAAACCATTTCGGAGAAATCAGTGCTGAGAATACGTGCGCTTGGCGGCGGTCTGGCCATTCAGAACCGAATGATCTTTCTTGGTGATGATTTTGTCTTGCGCTACGGAGCCGAAAAAGCCAAGGCAACACCACCGCTGCGTACCATACTCGACAGTGGCATTCCGGTTGGCATGGGGACTGATGCAACACGTGGTTCGACCTTCAACCCGTGGATCTCGCTCCATTATCTTGTGAGTGGCGAAACTGCCAGTGGCCGGAAGCTTTACGATGCTGAAAACCTGATGACCCGCGCCGAGGCGCTGCACGTGCACACCATAGGCAGTGCCTGGTTTTCCGGTGAGGAAGACATCAAAGGGCGCATCGCGCCGGGTCAATTGGCGGATTTTGCAATCCTGAACAAGGACTACTTCGAGGTGCCGGTCAACGAGATCAAGACGATCAAGTCGGACGCCACGGTCGTTGGCGGCAAGGTCATGTATGGGACAGGGCCGTTTAAAGCGCTGTCGCCGGAGTTGCCGCCCATTCTGCCGGAATGGTCACCGCTCAAGCATTACGGCGCATACTGGTCCGGTCGCTAAGGCTCGCGACTTAAATTTGAACAACAGAAGGGCCTCGGCCTTGAGGGCATGAAGATGACAGCGATGAAGAACACCTACAACCTTGCAGCTTGGATACTGCCACAGACACTTGCCGTCATTTTCTGCCTGGCATCGGCCCCGGCGTTCGCGGACTGGCGCAAAGGGGCGGGATACATGGAATTAGCGGATCGGCTGGACCGCTCCCAAGACGGGTATTGTTTCGACCTGCCTGGCGCGGGTGAATGGGTCGACACCTCCGCTCCGGTCAACGCCCACAACTGCAAAGTTCCCGGCTTCTATCCGGACGGCGCCGTGACTTTTGCCAGTCCGGGGCAGATCCGCTTCCCTGCATACGGCCTCTGCCTGACGGCAACCGGCCTCAATGGGCGCTCACTGCCGGGGGCTGCGCTGCTCGTCCGGCACTGCGCCGACCAAGCGGGACAATCGAATAGCTTTCTCGCAAGTGAAAGCGGATTGCAGATATTTGTTCATCGTGATGACGGGCGTATCGAGCTTGGACGGTCCGGGTTGTGCATTGCCGTCGGCAACCGCTCGGACAGTACCTACAGTTCATCTCATCGGTGGCGGCCATTGTTTCTGGCCGAGTGCAAGACTATCAATGCGGGCCGTTCTGTATGGAAACCATTCCAGCCGAAGAGCGATCGCTGAGAAAAAACGGGGACAGGCGCTTTTAGGAAATCAGAATAAAACTTGCATTTCGTAAGCTGATAAAGCAAACGATTAAGCGGCAGTTACCCACAGATTCTGTGAATAAAAAATGAGCAGAACGCGATGCCATGGACGACGCACCGCCTTTGAAACAGCACAAAGGCCGTGCGGGCGGGTAAGGTGGTCTAGCGTATAATTGGACAGAATTGGCTTAGAGCTAGTGATCTAAGCCAGTTGGTTAGTATAAGGTGAGCTTGGGTAAAAGAAGAAGTGTGCCACTACTTCTAATTCTGCCTGTCTTTTTTACTCTATCAAACAATAAAGCCCCTATCGTTCATTTCTCCCTATCAAGTGGTTCACTCACTAGGGTTGGCCGGCACATTTCTATTTTGTCTATTTTCAATGGTAGCTACAGCATTATTAAGTTCAGCTATTAGCTCTTTAAGAACACCTTTTTGTAGTCTCCCTTTCATATGTTCTCGCTTCAACGCTAATCCTTGAGCTAACTCTTTTAATACTGGTAGTTCAAGTTGGTCTTTTTCAGGATGGTTAACTATGAGATACCTTTTTTTCATAAATCCTGTGAATTCTGCTAGTTCCATTGCGGTCCATTGTGAAATAGCTTCAGTTAGTTTTGTTTGATCGATGCTATGGAAAAATGGCTGGTGTTCAATATTGCTTTGAGGGTTGCAAATTGTTTGTCGCCAATCTTTTAAGAAGCAATTTGTAATAGTTTCTTGGTATTTAGCTTTAGAGCGCTGGTCTATTTCATTAATTGCTCTTTCAAAACTATTTGTTCTGATTTCATTTGATGAGTACCCTCTCATTCCTAGGCGGGAATGGTTCACTGTGTCTAGGTCTATAGTGCCTTCTTCTAAAAGTCGTCCTTTAAGAATCTTGGCAAGTTTAGGTATATCTTCGCCCTCAAAATACCCTCGTTCATGCATAAACAAGTATGTATCACAACATATGATCCAATCTGACCAGCTCACATTGGTCATCGTAAAGAGTAGCTGTTCCAGCTGTTCTACCCCTTCCTCAAACTCTTCTTCTGAAGCAAAACTATAAAATGTGTGAGTTTTGAAAATATCTATAGGATTCGCTAGTCTAGGTAATTGGAGTTTCTCAATGAACTCATCATTACTAAGATCAGGGACGAGATTAGTTAAGCAATATTCTGCTAAGGCATCAATGCCAGATAAGCCGTTTAGTAATGAGTTCAGTTGTTCGAACAAAGCTTTTTTCCTGAGATCATCCTCGGAAAGCTTCTCAGTTTTGGCCTGATCAGCATTACGATTGGCTATTGCTTCAGCCAATTGGTGGGTACGCCATTTTTCAGCACTTTTGAGTATTGATGTAAATTCATCCATATCCAATTCATTAACGTAAATATATAGTGTCAGAAGCACGATATTTTTAGTTAGTCTTTCGGTACTTCGCTTTTTATCGATTCCTTCTATAAGGTTTAGTTTTTCCATTAGTTTGAGTATTCGGTTTACTGCTCGCTGAAGCACCCGTAAATTATTAATTTCCAAGTTATTAATTTGAGCATGCTTAATGGCTTGAAAAAAATTTTCCTGTAACTCGCCATCCATACTTCCATCGTAAATATCAACAATAATGGTAAGCAGTTCTTCAGTCGTGCGAGTTAGTTTGATTACATCACTAAATGACTTTTCAACTTTGGTTTTATCCTTAAATGCTGTTGCGTTTGCGATAGCAATAACTTTGATTTTGTTGTGCTCTGCAAATCGTAAGCAGGTCCCCATTATGTCTGCTATTAGCTTTTCATCTGCCAACCGCTCCAAGTCATCGACTACAAGAGTTATATCTTTCATGTTTTGGATTGCTTTTTGGCGAATGAATCCAGTAGTGCCTGATATGACTCCTTGAATAACTCCCGCTTCACTAACATCAGCTCCACACATTCGAGCGAGCTTGCTACTGAGGCTAGTTAAACCATTTAGATACGTTGAGCTTTCTTTTTGGTTGGATATGTAAAGAGAAACGATTTGATCTTGGAACTCCGTTACGTTTTTTATGCCGAAGGCTGAAACGTAGTGATAGTCCCCAAACTCTTGAGGAGCGGATTCAATCAATGGCCTTAGTTCATTATCAATTAAGTGAGTTTTACCGATTCCCCAAGCCCCATCAAGTAGAACAATTGGAGGGTGACTAGAGTCCTTTAGTTGCTCGAGAATTTGTCTTGTTGCTTTGCTTGTCATGGTTACTCACAGTAAGTTGGATTATATTTCGTGTACTTTTGCTAATGTAATTTATGTGTTTGAAAAGAATCGTTTTTTAGTGAATGTACTGACTAGGGCGTCATATATAAAAATCAACGATTTCTGTCTGAAATCAGTTAGCCAAAATTCTACACACCTGTAGCTGGCTATAGCCAGCCGCTTCTGCAATTTCTCTCAGGCTGAGTCCTTTCTCTCTGTAGCTTCTAACTTTCTGATGCCGTTCGATGTCGGGCTGCTTGCCTTTGTATTTACCGTTGGCTTTGGCGGTTTCTATGCCCTGGCGTTGGCGTTCTCTTCGTGTTTCGTAGTCCTTTCTGGCCATAGCGGCCATCAGTTCTATCAGCATGTTGTTAATGGAATCGAGCACGGCTTTAATTATGGGGTCGTTGTGGGTGAGGGAGTTGTTGTCAAGTGTTGTCCCCGAAGCTACCTCTCTTTACTCATCGGTTCGCAACAAGCAATCACTGTTTAAATTATCCAGTGGGAGTGCACTATAAAGTGCAAAAGACGATAGTTGACTTTGATCGCACGGAAAACTGATTGGTTATTGAGCAATCGGCTAGTAATGACCAACATTTTCAGGGGAGGGTTACAGCTAAAAGTTTAGTTTAAGTAAGGGAAAGTTTGTGTTCTGCTAGATAAGTAAAAAAACGTACGCAATTGGAAATAGAGCAAAAACATGTTAGCTATCGATGGCATTTAGCATTCTAAAAAGCCACCCTGCTGGGTGGCTTTTCTGTTTTCCGTTAGCGCAAAGAGAGCAACGCCTTCCTCATAATGTCTATCGCTTCTTCGACGATATGGTTTTCGACAGTGAGTGGCGGCAGCAATCGGATTGCGTTGCCGAACTGACCACAAGGCAGCAAGATAAGCCCCTTGCTCCGGCAGGCTTTGATAAAAGGCTGCACATGGCGGGGTTCCGGTTGTCCATCACAGACGAAATCAAACGCAATCATGGCACCTTTGTGGCGGATATGATCAATAGGCAGTTCAGGATTCAGTTCTTTTATCTCAGAAAAAGCCTGATGCAGGCGGCTTCCCACAGCCTCGGCACGGTCATTAAGGCATTTGGATTCCAATTCATCCAGCACCGCTAACGCGGCAGCGCATCCCACTGGGCTACCACCATAGGTACCACCAAGGCCGCCCGGCGTTGGGCTGTCCATGATGTCGCGTTTACCGATAATGCCAGAAAGTGGATAGCCACCTGCCAGCGCTTTTGCCACTGTGATCAAATCGGGCTGCACATCAAAATGCTCGCTCGCGAGGGTTTTCCCTGTGCGGCCAAAGCCTGTTTGCACTTCGTCGAATATCAGCACAATGCCGTGTTCATCGCAAAGGGCGCGAAGGTGTTCCATCAGCGCATTTGGCGCGGCATAAAACCCGCCTTCCCCTTGAACAGGTTCCAGCACAATGGCGGCAACGGAAGAGGGAGCAATGTCCGTCTTGAACAGTTTCTCCAGTTGTTGCAGCGAATAGGCGGTATCAATGCCCTGATAAGGAACCGGGAAGGGAATGTGGTAAATGTCATTCGGGAACGGACCGAAGCCTTCTTTATAAGGGGCAATTTTTCCGGTCATGCCCATGGTTAAAAGCGTGCGACCATGAAACCCACCATGAAAGGCGATAACACCACTTCGTTTGGTGTAATGACGGGCGATTTTTACCGCATTTTCCAATGCCTCAGCACCTGTGGTCATTAAGATGGTTTTAGCATCATCAATCGGGGCGATGGCATTTAAACGTTCGGCTAACTCAATGTAATTCTCGTAGCCTGCGACCTGAAAAGCCGTGTGGCTGAATTTCTCGATTTGCTCAGTGACTGCCTGTGTGACAGCGCGGTTATTGTGACCGGTATTAACGACTGCAATTCCCGCCGCGAAGTCGATATAACGGTTGTCTTCCACATCCCAAAATTCTGCATTTTTGGCACGTTTTACAAACAGAGGGGTAGCCGAAGCCACGCCTCTGGGGACCGCCGCATTGCGGCGATCCATCAGTGACTGGTTGTTCATTGTTGGTTCCTGATACTGGTGAGTTACAAGAGTCCGCCAAAGCAGACGTATTTGGTTTCGAGGTACTCTTCGATGCCTTGTCGCGATCCTTCCCGCCCTAAACCGGAGGCTTTCACACCGCCAAAGGGGGCGACTTCATTGGAAATCACGCCTTCGTTCACGCCGACCATGCCGTATTCCAACGCTTCGCTGACACGCAGACAGCGCTGGATATCCCGCGAATAGAAATAGGCAGCGAGGCCATATTCCGTGTCGTTGGCCATCGCAACGGCTTGCGCTTCATCTTCAAAGCGGAAAAGGGGAGCGACGGGGCCAAAGGTCTCTTCAGAAGCAATCCGCATGGCAGGGGTAACATCGGCCAATACGGTAGGTTGATAGAAGAGGCCACCCAGCGAATGGCTGGCTCCGCCGGTTAGCCGCCGTGCTCCCAAAACCAGTGCATCGCGTATGTGTGATTCGACTTTATCGAGTGCAGAGCGGTTGATGAGTGGGCCAATCTGGTTTCTGGGCTCTAGCCCTGCGCCGACTTTGAGGTTGCTGACGGCATTGGCAAACTTTTCTGCAAAGGTGTCATAGATGCCGGACTGCACCAAGATGCGGTTAGCGCACACGCAGGTTTGCCCTGCATTTCGGAACTTGGAGGCCAGAGCCCCTTCGACGGCAGCATCGATATCTGCATCATCAAAGACGATAAAGGGTGCGTTGCCGCCGAGCTCCATCGATACCCGTTTAACGGTATCGGCACATTGCTTGATCAGCGTTTTGCCAACCGCAGTTGAGCCTGTGAAGGAAAGCTTGCGAACATCCGCGCTGTCGCAGAGCACTTTACCCACCTCGGCGCCGTGGGAAGCGGTCACCACATTAATGACACCATCCGGTATACCGGCTTCCTGCGCCAATGACGCCAGCGCCAGCGCGGAAAGGGGTGTCGCTTCTGCCGGTTTGACGACGATGGTGCATCCTGCTGCAAGGGCGGGGGCGACTTTGCGGGTGATCATCGCGATGGGGAAATTCCATGGCGTGATAGCCGCGCAGACACCGACAGGTTGCTTGATGGTTTGCAATCGCCTGTCGATCGCGGTTGTCGGAATAACATCACCATAAGTGCGTTTCCCCTCTTCCGCGAACCATTGGATGAATGAAGCGCCGTAGCCAACTTCACCGATGGACTCAGCCAAAGGCTTGCCCGATTCCTGTGTAATGAGCGCTGCCAAATCCGATTGGTTTTCCATAATGAGGTTAAACCAATTCATCAGCTTTTCTGACCGCTGCTTAGCCGTGGTTGTTCGCCAGCTGCCGAATGCCTTTTGGGCTGCATCAATCGCGGCTTGGGTGTCGCTTTCACCCATCTCAGGAACATGGGCGATGATGTTGGTGTAGGCCGGGTCGAAAACGGGGTAGGTTTTCCCGCTTTCACTGTCGACCCAATCGCCACCAATGAATGCCTTATCTCGAATCAACGTCATCGTGCAGCCCCGCTCTTCTCGATATGCTGTTTGGCATATTTCAACAGCGCGTCATATTCCTTACGGGCTTTCAGCGCATCTTCCAGCGAGATTTGCACAAACTGGGTCTGTGAATTGGGCTGCATCTGTCCGATAAGATCCATGTCCACCGACACCACGGTGCCAATCATGAAGTAGCCTCCGCCTGAAACGGCGTCTCGGTGCAACACAATGGGTTCTTTCCCTGCTGGCACCTGAATTGAGCCATAGGGATAACAGCCGTCGACAATATTGGAAGGGTCGGATCCGGCGCCAAACGGCTGCTCGCGCTCGACAAACTCTAATGGCGTGCCGTTTTTGAACCGGTAGCCAATGCGGTCTGCTTCTGGCGCTACCTGCCAGGTATCGTTGAAAAACTGCTCGCCAGCCGCTTTGGTGATCCGGTGCCAGTAAAGGCCGGGAACCACCCGCAACTGATTCAACCTTGGTCTGCGTAGAAAGTCGGGTAAATAGCGTTCTTCAAACGGCGCTTCATCGCTGCCGACAGGCAGTTCGTCCCCGGCTTGTAGCAATCTGCCTTCAAATCCGCCCAGCGCCCCGAGCGTATAGGTCGAACGGCTTCCCAGCACCTCAGGCACATCAATGCCTCCAGCAATGGCGATATAAATTCGCGCGCCGCCTGTCAGATGTGAGAAGGAAAGGGTCTGACCGGCTTTCACTGCAAAGCTTGCCCAATTGACCTGCTCTTCCCCATCAAGGATGGGGGTCATATCTGCTCCTGTAACGGCCACGGTGGCGTCCTGATTGAACGTCAGTTTGGGCCCCATAAACACCGCTTCCAACACTGCCGCGTTTTCGTCGTTACCAACCAGCCAGTTGGCGCAACGACAGGCGAATCTGTCCATCGCACCTGAGACCGGAATGCCAAGATGAAAATACCCTTTGCGGCCCAAATCCTGCACAGAGGTGGCGAGCCCGGGGTGGATAACATTAATGCTCATACAGCGCCTCCTGCATTGCTGCGTTATAGCCCGCCATGTCTTTTTCAAACTCAGACAGTGAGAACCGAACCGATTTTGTGCGAGGTTGGTAGGTACCGTCTTCGACCTGTTTGACGATCTCGTGATACTCATTTTCTGAGATAGGTTTGAACTTCACGATGTCGCCCGGTTGGAAGAACACCAGAAAGTCCTTCAGGTGTGCCGCGTTTTGAGCCGGGTCGTAAATAGGGACAGGGGTGACACCGAACATCTGGTAGCCACCGGCGCCCCGCACGGAGTAAATACAGGAGAAACAGCCGCCGTAGCCGACCGTCAGCTTGGGTGTGTCGGTTCTGGGTCTGACGTATTTCGGTACCTGTATTTGCTTGTCGCGTTCAACCATTTGGAACATGAACGGCAGACCGGAAACGAACCCCACCATGGTGACAAACCAAGGAGAGCCGGAATGCGCCTCAATAAAGGCTTCAATAGAGTCATAGCCGTTGATTCTGGCTGCGTAAGAGAGATCGGTGCCTTCTGGATCCTGATGGCGATCGCGAAACCGCATCAGGGTTTCATGGGTCCAGGGGTCTTGGTAGAAAACCGGCACCTCAACGATGCGGGTATCGATTTCTGCCTTTCCTGAAGCTTGCGCTTTTTCGATGTCCTGAATCGCGGCGAGCATGGTTTCAGGCGCGCAAACGTCGGGATTGTACTTCACCTGAAATGAGGCGTTTGCCGGGCAGATTTCCTCAACACCGGGCAGGTTCGCGTCACGGATGGCCTGGGTGATCGACAAGCTTTTGAAAAAGGCAGCGAGCGACATTTCTTCGCTGACTTCGACGAAAATATGCTCGTCGCCGCCGTAAGAGTAGCGTGTTTTCATTGTCCTTCCTTAGCTTGCTTGTGGCAGCGAGCAATCCTTTTTGTTGTCAGACTGACCTTGTTCAGGCTTTGGGGCGTCGAGTGTCTCCAGCCATTGTTCAAGCCACGCTGTGTGGAAATTGCCGTTAATCACATCAGGCGCCTCACACAGCTTTTGAAACAGCGGTTGTGTGGTTTTCACCCCTTCAATCGACAGTTCGTCCAGTGCCCTTGCCATGCGGTGAATTGCGCTTTCCCTGTCCTCATCCCAGACAATCAGCTTGCCGAGTAATGAGTCGTAATAAGGGGGAATGGCGAAGCCGGAGTAGATGAGCCCGTCAAAACGCACACCGCTGCCCATTGGTGGGGTGAAAGATTTGATGACGCCGGGGAAAGGGAGGAAGCCGTTGAAGGGATCTTCCGCATTCAGGCGAATTTCAATGGCATGGCCGCGACGCTGAATGTCCTCTTGTTTGAGAGAAAGGTGCTGACCTGACGCGATCTGAATCATCTCCCGAATCAGGTCAACACCTGTGATGGCTTCGGTGATCGGGTGTTCGACCTGAATGCGGGTATTCATCTCGATGAAATAGAAAGACTCAGATTCATCATCGTAGAGAAACTCAATGGTGCCCGCGCCTTTGTAGTTGACGCTTTTTGCCAGAGAGACCGCAGACTGACACATGGCTTCACGCACCAAATCCGGCAAGACGGCGCAGGGCGCTTCTTCCCAGACTTTCTGGCGGCGTCGTTGCAGCGAGCACTCTCGCTCGAACAGGTGCACCGCATTCAGGCCATCCGCAAGAATTTGTACTTCCACATGGCGGGATTGGCGAATGAATTTTTCGAGATAAAGCGTGCCGTCACCAAACGCCGACTGTGCTTCAGCAGATGCCTGATGGTACTGGGTCAGGAACTCGCTTTCGTCTTCAATCACACGAATACCACGCCCACCACCGCCTGCTGACGCTTTGATCATCACTGGAAAACCGATGAGTTTGGCCTGCTCCAGTGCCGCTTCCGGGTTATCAGAGGGGGCACTTCCGGGTACCACGGGTACACCGGCTGCCATCGCGGTTTCACGTGCACGGGCTTTATCTGCCATCTTGGTCATGGTTTGGCCGGACGGGCCGACAAAGATGATGCCTGCCTTACGCACGTCATCTGAGAAGCTGGCATTTTCGGAGAGAAAGCCATAGCCGGGATGGATAGCATCCGCACCAGACTGCTCTGCCGCCTTAATGACTTTGTCACCGCAAAGGTAAGATTGGTTCGCCATCGGGGCACCGATACAAATGGCTTCATCAGCCAGTTTTACCGCAAGGGACTCTTTGTCCGCCTCGCTGTATACCTGCACGGTATGGATCCCCATTTCCTTGGCCGCGCGGATAATGCGCACGGCTATCTCACCGCGATTGGCGATGAGCAATTTTTCGATTGTCATACTGACTCCTTGTGTGCATTCAGAGCGCTTACTTCAGGCGGACAATAGGTTGTCCTGCGTTGACTGGGCTTTCGTTTTCAATCAAAAAGTCGTCAATCACACCGGAAGTTTCCGCTTTAATTTCATGGAAGGATTTCATCACTTCCACCAGTCCAATCACGTCACCCGGTTCGATAGCGTCTCCCGGATCTTTGTATCGGGGCTGATCGGGAGAAGCCGAGCGGTAAAAGATGCCAGGTAACGGGCAGATAATTTCTTTGTCAGACATGGTTCACTCCTTCGAACGTCTATTCTTTTTCGGCGGTGCAGACATCGCTTTGGCGGGAAAGGTGAGGCTGTAACACCTCATTGACCGCTTTGGCGATATCCACCGCATTCGGGGTATCTGAATGCACACAGATGGTTTGGGCGACAACCGGGATCTCTTGACCGTTGTTGGCCGTGACCTTGCCGTGTTCCACCGCCTTCAGAACGCGCTTGGCGGCATAGACAGGATCAGTGGCGTCGTGGGTTTGAGTGATCACCAGATGCCCATCTTGATCGTAGTCGAGGTCGGTAAAAAACTCGGGGATGAAGCCTGCACCGTGTGCGCTGTAAATGGTTTCATGGCAGGTGCCTGACAGCCCAAACACTGGCACCTGATAGTGGTGTGCGATCCGGGCAATCGTTTCAGCGATGTCCGGATCAGAGGCTGCCATGCCGTAGAGCGCGCCATGCGGTTTGAGATGGTTCAGCGGCATATCGAGCATATCGAGGAAGCCTTTCAGCGCGCCGATCTGGTACACAATCATATTGTGCAGCTCGCCTTGGCTGAGATGCATTTTACGGCGTCCAAAACCCTGCAAATCAGGTAGCGAGAAATGCGCCCCGACTTTCACGCCGTATTGCTTGGCAAGCTCTACGGTACGTTTCATGTGGTTGGGGTCTGAGGCATGAAACCCGCAGGCGACATTGGCTTCAGTGATGTAAGGCATCAGCGCTTCATCGTCACTGAGTTTGTAGATGCCAAAGCCTTCACCCATGTCGCTGTTGATGTTGATCATAGTGAGACCTTCCTTTTGAAATGTGTTGGTAAGGCGCATATCAGTGGGCTCCCAGCTTGGCGCGCAATCGAATACGAATTTGGTCGACGATGACGGCAAAAATCAGCAGCGCACCGATCACCACGGTTTGCAGGTAAGATTCCACGCGGGTTAGGTTCATGCCGTTTTGCACCAGACTGATAAACACCGCGCCCAAGACGACATGTTCCACTCGCCCGATCCCACCGCGAAGACTGACACCGGCGATGACGCAGGCTGCAATGGACTCGAGGGGCATGGCTGCGCCTATGTTGGCCTCGCCAGTGTCAAGACGGGCAGTGATCAACATCCCTGCCATGGCTGCGAAGGACGCGCAGAGCAGGTACGCCAGAATCAGCGTTTTGTGGGTGTTGATCCCTGAGAGACGGGCGGCATTGATGTTTCCTCCTACTGCATAGAAATAGCGGCCCAGACGGGTACGGTTGACGATGACCATGGCAAAAATCGTCATCAGCAAGGCAACCAGAATCGGTGTGGGTAAGCCCAAAATGTTGCCAAAGCCAAAGGTGTTGCCGAACTCCATCGGCATGCCATACACCGGCGATCCGCCTGTCATATAAAGGGCGATACCAAAACCAATGGAGGAGATGCCCAGCGTCATCACAAACGGAGAAACCTGAAAATGCGCGACGCCGATGCCATTGATAAATCCGACGACCAAGCCAACGGCAACACCGGCAGCCATCCCTACAAGAATGGCGAGATACACAGATTCCGGGAAAGCGGCATAGGTTGCTGCCATGGTGGTGGCCCCGACCACGGACGAGAGAGCGATAATGGTGCCGACGGAAAGATCAAACCCTGCGGTTAACAGCACAAACATCTGTCCGATGGAGACCATCACCAGATACGAAGACTGGCGAAGCAGGTTCAGCAGGTTGCGCGCTGTCAGGAAGTTTTCTGATGCCGATGCAAAGATAGCGACGGCGATCACCACCAGGATAGGCAGGACACCCACCTTCACAAATAACCGTGTCATCCGGTTGGCAAATTGCCCTTTGGGAGCGCCCAGATCGGCGCCTTGGGAACTGGCCTTCACTGGCTCACTGTTCATTTTCATACTCCATTGATTCAAAAAAGTGGCTGAGCGCCTTGGTTTCCGTTATCTCTGCTCCCTGAAGGTGAGCGGCGATTTGTCCTTCACGCATCACGTAGAGACGGTGGGAGAGGTGCACGACCTCGGGCAGATCGGAAGAAATGATGACGACCGCTGCCCCTTGCTCGCACAAACCGGCAATAAAGCGATAGATTTCCGCGCGTGTCCCGACATCCACCCCCACGGTGGG
The DNA here is from genome assembly GCF_000973155.1 of Grimontia sp. AD028. Classification (NCBI taxonomy): domain Bacteria; kingdom Pseudomonadati; phylum Pseudomonadota; class Gammaproteobacteria; order Vibrionales; family Vibrionaceae; genus Grimontia; species Grimontia sp. AD028. The sequence continues at coordinate 28,239 of NZ_LASY01000035.1, forward strand.
TTCGTCGAACACATACAGCGAGACATCGCGGGTCAGGCATTTCGCCAACAGCACTTTCTGTTGATTACCACCGCTGAACTGGCCGACATCGCGCTCGGTTTGCATCGGGTAGAGCTTGAGCCTTGTTGCAAGGCTTTGGGTTTGCTTGCGTTCGTGGGCAAGATTCAGTGCGCCATGGCGATGGGAAAGGGGATGAGAACCCAGAGAAGGCAAACTGATGTTTTCCCGGCAACTGCGGTTGAGCACCAAACCTTCGTCTTTGCGGTCACGGGAGTTATAGAAAAAGCCACGGTCCAGCATCTCGCGGATGCTAAGCCCTGTGACATTTTCACCGTTAAACACCACGCAACCGGCAGTGACCTTCTCTGCACCAAAACAGGCTCTGAGCGCCTCGGATTTGCCGCAGCCAACCAACCCGGCAAAGCCGACAATCTCCCCGGCTCTGACGTGGAAAGAAAGGTCTTCGACGAGTCGGTTGTCGGTGGTTAGGGATTGCACGTCCAACACGGTTTCAGTGGGTAAAAAGGGCACGTGCGGATAGACGTTGTCGATTTCCCTGCCCGTCATCATAGTGATGAGGTCTTGCTCTTCGACAGTATCAACCTCGCGGGTGCCGATGTATTTTCCATCCCGCAGCACGGTAATCCGGTCCGCAATCTGGCGGATCTCGCCCATACGGTGAGAGATATAGATGATGCCGACGTCTTGTGCTTTTAGCTGATCAATCAGTGAAAATAACTGCTCGGTTTCCTGATGCGTCAGGGACGCTGTTGGCTCATCAAGGATCAGTACAGACAATTCGCCACGGAGCGCTTTAGCAATTTCCACCATTTGCTTTTCAGCACGGGAAAGCTCGCTGACGGGCAGGTGTGCATCAAGATCAAACCCCATTTTCTCGAGCAGTGCCTGCGCTTCGGTGTGCAGGGTGGCATTATCGAGAAAACGTCCGGTCAATGGCTCTTCGCCCAGAAACAGGTTTTGGGCAATGGAGAGAGTGTCGACCAGAGAAAACTCCTGAAACACCGCACTGATGCCTTTTTGCCTTGCGTCGTAAACGCTTTTGAAGCGCACGGTGTCTTCGAAAAAGCGCATCTCTCCTACTGTTGGCTGGTTGGCGCCGGAGATAATGGAAATCAGCGTTGATTTCCCCGCGCCATTCTCGCCAAACAACACGTGAACTTCGCCGGGCTCAAGGGTGAAGTCCACCCCGTCGAGCGCTTTTACACCGGGATACTGTTTGTGTATCCCGTGTAGGCTGAGAATCGGTGCGTCCATCACTGCGGCTTCACTGTAAACGTCGGTTTAAAGTTCGCTGGTGCGAGGGAGCTGTTACGATCAAAGCTGTTGATGTTGGTGTCATCGATGACATAAAGCTGCGGTCCCACATGTTTGGTGTAGGGTTTGCCTTCGAGGATACGGATAGCTTGATCAATCGCGACACGACCTTGGATAACCGCTGAATCGGTTGGCGCTGCAACGATAAGGTTACGTTTGATCCCCTGATAAACGCCGGGGGTGAAGTAGTAAGAAAGGACGCCGATTTGGTCAGTGAGACCACGGGCGCGGAGCAGGCTGGTGGCGGCTTCTGCGGTCACTGCGGTACCGACAATGTAATCCAGGTCCGGATGTGCTTCGAGGGTGTCTTCCACCAGTTTGAGCTGCACTTCCTTACCGGTATCGCCGTATTTGGTTTCTACTACGTCAATGTTTGAGCCTTCTACGGCAGATTGAAAACCCTTGTTTCCGGCTTCAACCCAACCTGCGCCAGGAGGTCCCGGAAACCAGCCGACTTTCACTTTCTCTTTATCGTTCTGGTGGCGCTCCGCCAGATACTGGCCAATCTTTGCGCCCATCTCACCAAATGAGACCAGAGACTTCGCTGAGATATCTGGCGATGACATGCCGTTGACGATGTCAATAACCGGCACACCGGATTGGGCGATATTCTTCACCAGATTATTGAGACCATCGTAAGAAATGGCGCCCACTATCACGGCGTCTGCACCGGAAGCCACACAGTCTTCAATCTGTGAAAGCTGAGTATTGAGGTTGGTGTAACCGCCAGCCTCCACCAATTGCATTTCGACACCGGCGCGTTTTGCTTCATCCACAACGCCGTAGTTCACTGCGGTCCAATAGGCATCTTTGAGGTGCGGGAAGGAGACGCAGATGTCCCACGCCTTGCTGGCCTTTTCAACGGGCTGATATTGCATCACGTCGCGGGCACTGCTCATGTCAAACGGTGTAGTCCAGACATCAACCGTGTACGGGTACCAGTTTTCACTGTTTGCAGTGCTGCTTTGAGCCAGCGCCATTGCACCGACCAAGGTTAACCATGGGACAGCAGAAGGTTTGCCGTTCATGTTTCTTCTCCCTGTTACTTCAACCAATGTTTGCAATGGTCATGGCGAGAAACGCCGGATTTGACTATTGCTCGATGTGTTAATAACAGGTTAAATTTGCATCACTGGTATGTAAATTACAGAGTTTTGTCTAGTGTTATTAGAAAAACAGATAACAAAAAGTGCTGTGATATCACCTAATGAAACTGAGTTATTTTATTGATATTTAAAAGTTAAATGGATTTTTAATGTCGATTTTCAAACCTGTCGACAGGTCTGGATATCAGAAGAATGGATATAAGGCTTAAGGAAAACAGAACATGCTTCCAACCATGAAACAGATTCGCTATTTCATCGCGACGGCGGACTCCGGGCAGGTCTCTCAAGCGGCCAATGCCATGCACGTTTCCCAGTCAGCGATTACCACCGCCATCAAGCAGTTGGAAGAGATGCTTAATGTGAACCTGTTTGTGCGTCAGCCTCATGGCATGTTACTGACTTATGAAGGGAACCAGTTTTACCAACATGCTACGCACATCGTGAAGGAGCTGGAAGAAGCCATGTTGCTTTCGCACCGCTCCGCCAATCAGGTGGAAGGCACCATTACTGTGGCCATGTCCTACACGGTGGCGGGATACTTTGTACCGCCCTATCTGACAAGGTTTCAGCGCAGCTATCCCAATGTGAACCTGAAGCTGGTGGAAGCCACCCGGGGGGATATCGAAGAAGGCGTGGTGTCAGGGGAATTTGATGTTGCCTTTATGCTGACGTCCAACCTGATTAACCAGGAAGACATCAGCTTCCAAACCCTGTTGAGCTCGCAGCGTCGATTGTGGCTCAGCTCCAGTCATCCTCTGCTGGAAAACAAAATGGTGACCTTTCACGATGTGGCTCAATATCCCTACATTATGCTGACGGTCGATGAGGCAAGTAACACCGCTCTGCGCTATTGGAACCAAACGCCTTATCAGCCCAATACCATTTTCCGCACCTCTTCCGTGGAATCCGTGCGCAGTCTCGTCGCCAATGATTACGGCATCACCATTCTGTCAGACATGGTTTACCGCCCTTGGTCTTTGGAAGGGAGAAGGGTGGAAGTGCGTCCACTCGCTGATCATGTGCCACCGATGGATGTGGGTTTGGTGTGGTCCCGAAAGCGTGAGCGTAGTGATGCAGTCACTGCATTCTGTGAGTTTATGGAACTTTCAGTGACACCGGATAGTGGCTCGGTGCAGCGGTTCTGATCTTCTTTGAGTCCGCGCTGATTGCGTTTGAAAACCTCAAAACGGGATCCGGAATAATCTCAGTGTTTTGGTGTTTTCTTGAACATTTCTCGAGTAAAAACGCTAAGCTTTTCGGTTTAGATGGCATCTCGTAGAGGCAGCAAAGGACGTGTTGCTTTTTCAACGGAACAATCACGGAAGAACTATGCAAAGAAAAACGCGCTCAACCATGCTCAGCACAGTTGTGCTGTTTTTGGCTGCTATCAGCAGCTCAGAGGCGTTTGCGCACGCTGTCGCGGAAGGCGACAAAGGTTATATTCAGGAAATCACAGGCACACATATCATCGCTTTTATGTACCTTGGTGCAAAGCATATGATGACGGGTTACGACCACATCCTCTTCCTGTTAGGCGTTATCTTCTTTCTCTACAGACCAAAGCACATAGCGCTTTATGTCAGCCTGTTTGCCTTGGGGCATTCAACGACAATGCTACTGGGCGTCTATTTCAACATTGGTATCAACAGTTACATCATTGACGCCATTATTGGCCTTTCTGTGGTGTACAAATCCATGGATAACCTCGGTGCCTTCCAGCGCTGGTTTGGTGTCCAACCCAACACCAAACTTGCCACCTTGCTATTCGGCTTCTGTCACGGCTTTGGTTTGTCATCCAAAATCATTGACTACGACATATCGCCTGATGGACTGGTTCCCAACCTATTAGCTTTCAACATCGGGGTTGAACTTGGTCAACTCTTGGCTTTGGGGGTGATATTGATTCTGATGGGGTTCTGGCGTCGGCATACCCACTTCTATCGCCAGGCTTATTCCGCCAATGTTGTGATGATGAGTCTGGGTTTTATGCTGATCGGATACCAGCTAACGGGCTACGTCGTCGCGCAGCATTAAGAGAAGGAACTCAATATGTATAACTCCGATATGCCCACCCGCGCAGAATTGCCCACTTCAAAACAGCTTATCCGCTCAACGCTGATTGCGCTTGTCACCGCGATCGTCTTGCTGGTGACAGTGATTTTGCCAGCTGAGTATGGCATTGACCCAACGGGTATTGGCCGGGTGTTAGGGCTTAAAGAGATGGGTGATATCAAAACGCAGTTAGCCCAAGAGGCAGCAGCAGATAAAGCCACCAATAGCTTAATTGTCACTTCAGATATCAAGGAAGTAGAAACACCCGCTATCACCGAGTTTCAGGGCGAAAAAACCGTCTGGAAAGACCGGGTGCTGTTGGCACTCAAGCCCGGACAAGGGGCGGAAGTGAAGCTGATGATGAATCAGGGAGAGCAAGCGATATTTGAATGGAAAGCCAAAGGTGGAGCTGTGAATTTTGACGCACATGGCGATGGAAATGGCCATGCGGTCAGCTATGAAAAGGGTCGCGGGGCGATCGAAGATCAAGGTGTGCTAATGGCTGCATTCACGGGCAACCATGGCTGGTTTTTCCGCAATCGCAATGACCACACTGTGATGGTGATATTACGCACCAGCGGTGAGTATGCCGAAGTTAAGCGAACCTTTTGAGCAGCAGGTGACAAAATTTTTTCCCATACATGTCGAAAATTGCGGGTTGGGATCGTCCTTGTAGCGAGAACCATCATTAAAGAAGGAATTTGGAAATGAAATACATGCTACTGCTTTACGCTGCACCGGATAAAGAGCCTCAATACGGGACGCCGGAATTCGATGAAATGATGGCAGCGTTTGCCGCAACCAGTGAAGCCTATGAGAAAGATGGGGTGCTGGTGGGTGGCGAAGGGCTGCAAGATATCGAAACAGCGACGTCTTTACGGATAAAGTCCGGCAAGGTGGAAATTATGGATGGTCCTTTTGCGGAAACCCGTGAGCACTTAGGCGGCTATTACGTGCTGGACGTTGCGGATCTGGAGGCAGCCTTGAAATATGCCGAGATGATACCTGTTGCCCACTTTGGCACCATTGAGGTGCGGCCTTTGTTGGTCTTTGATCAAGAGAGCTGACAGATGAAGAACGCCGCCCCCAAAGCTATCGCGGTAGGTCATCTCATTGATGAGGTATTACGCCGCGATCGGGGGCGGATTTTGTCTGGGCTGATTGCCAGATTAGGAAATTTCCAATTGGGCGAAGATGCGCTGCAGGAAGCATCTATTTCTGCGCTCAAGCATTGGAGCCAAGAAGGTATTCCACGTGATCCGGTTGCGTGGCTGATGAAGGTGGGGCTGAACAAAGGGATAGATCAAATCCGTTCCACCCAACGCGAAGCTCAGAGAAAAAACGATCTCGATTTAGTCGCCCAAGACTCACAAGAACAAGCGGGTTTAGATGTTGTGGAAGTCATCCCTGACGAACGCCTGCGATTAATTTTCACTTGTTGCCATCCTGCGCTTGAGGAAAAGTCCCGCGTTGCGTTGACGCTGCGTACTGTTTGCCATTTAACGACCCGGGAGATTGCAGCATCCTTCCTCGATAACGAGCAGACAATGGGACAGCGCCTGTCCCGAGCCAAAGCGAAGATTCGATCCAAAGGCATCAGCTTTTCTGTTCCCGAAAAAGGGATATGGACGGATAGGCTGGACACGGTGCTGTCCACGATATATCTGATTTTTACCACCGGCTATGTCATAGAAGACAAAGGGCCGAGATACCTATGTGAAGAAGGCATTTTTCTGATGCGTCTTTTGCACAACCTTTGCCCGAACGATCCGGAAATCGAGGGCGCGCTTGCCTTGATGCTGCTGACCGATGCCCGGCGGATTGCAAGAATCGATGCCGAGGGGGCTTTGGTACCAGTCGAAGAGCAAAACGAAACGCTTTGGTTAACTGATGCAGTGACAGAGGCGAGAGGTATCCTTGAAGAGGCCATCGAGCGTGGGCAGTCTGGCCCTTTTCAAATCAAAGCCGCCATCACAGACTGTCACATGATGCGACCTAAACCAGACTGGCTGCAGATAGCCTTTCTCTACAGAGCGCTTTGGCACTTTGAACCTACACCTGTTGTGGCTCTGAACTGGTCCGTGGCATTGGCCGAAACTGGTCAACGTGAACTCGCCTTACAAAAGATGGATGAGCTGGCCGCCGAGCTAAAAAACTTTCAACCTTGGCACGCGGCTCGGGCCCATGTAATGGAGAAGCTTGGCGAGTTCAGCGGCGCTCATGAGGCATACCTGCAAGCGATTAAGACTGCTCCAAACGACGCTTCACGGAAACTGCTGGAACGAAAAGTACGCGCGTTGCGTCAATCGAGTTAGTCACACTCTCACCGTTGAAAAATTAACACTCCCCTGTCTTTTCATCTCCAGTTGGGCGCTACACTCCGCGTCCTTCGGCGACGGGCCGATATTGAGAGATTGAAAGATGAAAATGAAATCCTGGTTCTCTGTGGTTTGTCTGTCTATGGGCTTATTGGGTGCGAGTGCAACAGCGCAGGCAGATGACGATATTACGCTGGGTCGCACGATTGTGTTTGAAAACACTGATTACGGTGCACCGATTCCACTGCTGGTTTGTCGTCGTGTTGATGCTATTCAGGTAAAAGCTGACCGCGACATGTATTTGCGAAAGGTGGTCGCCACGTTTAAAAACGGCGACACCAAGACGTTCCGTTTTTACCGAAATATCAAAGAAGATGACACCACGGACTGGCGCGAACTGCCGTACAAACGATGTGTGAAGAAGCTGGAAGTTTTCGGTGAGTCGAAAAACTCATCGGCGGGTGTGAGAGTTTACGGTCGAACTTAGTGGTCGATCTAAAAACCGACGAGTCCCAAAAATAGTTCAAAAAATCGTCACATTCGTTTGCTAGCCTCGAATTAGGTTTAGGGAAAAACCTGAACGACGAGAGGTATGCAGTATGAAGCTGGTGAATGTACTTAGCGGCGATATCGTCAGAGAATCGGACAATTTGGAAGAGCTCAAAGCGCTTGGTGTCAGCATTGCACTGCGCGAAGGCGCCAAATCCACTCATTGGAGCTTTGAAGACGCTTCCAACCACCGTATATCAGGCAAACGGGCGCTCAGCCTGAGAGATGAAGAAGGCGCGATATATCGTATATTCCTCCCCAAATAGAATGTCAAAAGGCAGCATTGAAGCTGCCTTTTTTGTGCCTGATTGGTCGTCAAGCAAAGCCCAATAATATCCAAATATTCAAAGAGTAAGGAAAGTGAACTGGCAAGCTGAATTCTCGGCGAGATTCACAAATTACCTTTCATTTCTGGCATATGATGAAGTCATCCAAGGTCGACATGAGGAGTGTATGGAAGCTGTTGTAGGTTTGATTATCCCGACTGGTGTTGACGACTTTATTATGCGAAAAGCGGGTCTCCACGACTGACTGGGAAACCAAACAATCACAGAAACGTGAATAAAATAATCATCGCTTTTTGGTTTATTCGCTTTTACCTTTTTACCTCGTAATCAAAGGCCACCTGCAAAGGTGGCCTTTTCTCATTTTGACTCACACTTCGTAACAACAAACTGGGTGAGGCTGACGCACGGCATTCAGACTCGCGCTGCTCTTCTGGTATTATCGGGCAAATGGAAAGCGTGTGCTTTCGACAAGATGTTTTTGGGAGAATCTCTGAATGGATCTGAAAGGTCTGGAAAAATACCTGGCGCTGAACCACATCGACTTTAAAGCAGCGACTGATAACGATGGATTACTGATTAACCTTGGCTTTCTCGTTGGGCGCGTGCACGTGCGTTACGAAGAAGACACTAAGACCTTCAACTTCAATGACAAACCCCGCTGGGTTATCCAAATCGTGCTGATGGCCTTGATGCTTTATTTCCTCGCAACCAACTTCACTATTTACTCCCAGCTGCAGCTTTATACCTGTATTGCTGTTACCGTCGCGATGTTCGGTATCTTTGGTTATAAAGAATCCCGCATCAAGAAGCTGAAAGATGCGGTGAATGAAGACAACCAGTCGGCCAGTTAGCGCAGACTGAGACTCAGGGAGGAGTGATGGAGTATCAGGTCGTTGCCAATCCGACAGCGCAGGACATCATGGACGTGCGCGGCGGGCTTCGGGCGTTCAATGACCCTTTCGTCGAGCATCTGAACGAGATGCAAATGGCGGTCTTTGTTGTTGATGAAAGCGGTCAAAGGTGTGGTGGTATTGTCTCGCGCTTTTGGGGTAACTGGATGCACATCCTGTTCCTCTGGATTGATCCTGCGCTGAAAGGGGAGGGTATCGGCAAAACCCTGATGCAGAAGATGGAAGCAGAAGCGGTCGCCAAAGGGTGTAAATCTGCCATGGTCGATACCTTCAGTTTTCAGGCCAGACCATTTTACGAGTCTCTGGGTTATCAAAACCAAATGACATTGGATGCCTTTCCCGGTGATGAGCATCAGCTTCACTTCCTCACCAAAAAATTGGTGGGCTAAACCATGCTGAAAGGGTTGAATCACATCACGCTGGCGGTGTCTGATTTAGAGCGTTCACTAGCTTTTTATCGTGATGTTCTGGGTTTTCAAGGTCATGTCAGATGGGATGGTGGCGCTTACCTTTCTTTGAGTGACCTTTGGCTGTGCCTTTCTGTTGATGAACCCTGTGAGAAAAATGATTACTCACACATTGCTTTAGATATCGACGATGAAAACTTTAAAGCGTTCACCGCATCAGCGCGCAAAAAAGGTGTGAGCGAGTGGAAACAAAACCACAGCGAGGGGAAATCTCTTTACCTTCTTGATCCGGACGGGCATAAGCTCGAAATTCATGCTGGCGGCCTTCAAAGTAGACTGGATAGTCTAAAAGCAAAACCATATTCAGGGCTGACTTGGCTCTAAGTCGACCCTCGTTCATTCCAACCCTAACTTTAGCGTTTTCACTCTGATGTGTGATATTCGCCAAAGAGTCGATTTTGTTCGAAGGCGAAGCTTACGCTGGCACCCGAATTCACTTCCCTGTAGCCCGCTAAAAGGCTACTATCTTCACATCAACTCCATGCAGTCTGGCAGGCTTTTTCGAGCCTTGAGTTTTGTTGGCAACTCACAGACGTCGCGATGAATTTATCACTCTTATAATTACCTTTCGATGCATCGTGATCTCCGGCTGCCTGAAGTGTTTTTTCGCCTGAATTTTTTTGGTAGGCGACACCTTTTTCTTTTACTGGAGAGATTGAATTGCATCACTATCATTGGTATGCAGTTTATACCCATTTTAATGAGGAAAAACTCCTCCGCGATTACCTGTTAGCGCAAGGCTATGAAGTCTATTTGCCTGAACGCAGGTATTGGGAAACTGTGGGTAATAAACGGCGAATCTCTTATGAGCCTTTGTTCAAATGCCACCTTTTTGTGCGGACTACCCAAACGGGATTGCAGGAAGTGAAACAAGCGCCGGGCTTTTCACATCTGGTGCGTCACGGCCGGTATTTGGCCTCTATCCCTGAATCCCACATCATCAAGATCAAAACGATTTTGTATTACTACGAAGATGCTACTTCTGTCGCCAACAGTCAGGTGGACGGTGTAACAGTAGCTGTTGTCAGCGGCCACTTAACGGGCATGACGGGCATTCTTCCCCACGGAGAGGGAGAAAGGCCGGTTTCAATGGAAATTGACCACCTTGGCTACTCCATCAACGTCAAGGTGCCAATGGAAACGATTTTCCAAACCAAAGTACCTTCGTTGGTCTCCTTCTAAAAAAGAGCAAGCTAATAGCTTGCTCTTTTTAATTGTGACGCCAATACCTTGCTAGCGTTTTCCTTTCATAAATCCCGCTTTCTGCGCAGATTGGTATAGATTTCAGCGCTATGCTCATGACATCCAATTCGTATTGTTCAACTTATCAAGGATGTGATCATGAGAGTGATTCGAAGTGCGAAGTTCACCGCGGAGAATGCCTGGGGAGCGATGGATATCGCCAATATGAACGGTATCACCACCAGACTGCACTGGACCGACAAACCCTACAAATGGCACATCAACGAAGGCGAGGAAGTCTTTGTAGTGCTCAACGGCATGGTTGAGATGCATTTTCGTGAGGAAGGTGACGAGAAGTCAGTGATGCTTCAGGCAGGAGATATTTTCTACGCATCTGAAGGCACGGAGCACGTTGCCAAACCTTTGGGTGAAGCGCGGGTGTTGGTGATTGAAACCGATGGGAGTGTGTAACTTTTTCCTCTGAATTTCCTTCCTGACGGGTGTTTGTCGCATCGATGACGCCTCGATTTGATAAACGCTAACCTACTGTTTTAAAAGTACTGTCATGTATGTGTCGGGTGAATGACGTTCCTGACAACAAGGAAAGTTCGGTAAATTTTGAAGCGTTCACAGCGAAAAGGAAAAACAAGATGATTGTCAGGAAATTACGATTGCAGCGCGGCTGGTCGCAAGAGCAACTTTCTGAAATGAGCGGTCTTAGTGTCCGCACTATTCAGAGAATTGAACGTGGCGATAAAGCAGGTCTGGAATCGCTGAAGTCTCTGGCGGCTGTCTTTGAAATCCAAGTTTCTGACCTTCGAAAAGAACCGGAGCCCGACATGACAGAAGAAGTGAAATACACCGCCGAAGAAGAACGTGTGATTAATCAGGTGCGAGAAATTAAAGGGTTTTATTCCCACCTGACCACCTACGTGCTGGTGATAGGATTGCTGTTTGTGATCAACTTCCTTACCAGTCCAGGTTACATTTGGGCATGGTGGCCAGCGATGGGCTGGGGCATCGGTATTACTGTCCACGCTTTGAGCTCATTCGAAATCCTGAACTTCTTCGGCCCAGATTGGGAAAAGAAACAGATCGAAAAGCGTCTCGGTCGCAAGCTTTAAGCGCACTCCCCAAGATTCAAAGGCTAGCATTCTGCTGGCCTTTTGCTTTTCTGACCTTAACAACTCCGACCTCATCTTCTTGAACCCACTTGGTGCAGTTTTTCTCGCCAATGACACATTCATCATTTGCCGAAACCGGTTTCGTTAAATAGTTTTTAAATTATCAGTACGGAACAAGGTGGTTTATGACGTTCAATCCGAGAGTGTCAGCAGTCGGTCGCGGGCTTAGAGAAAAACGCCCGACGATCAATGAACTATCCAAGGCATTGGGGCTTTCCAAAGGCACGGTTTCCCGTGCACTCAATGACTATCCCGACATTTCTCCGATTACCAAACAGCGCGTTCGTGAAAAAGCCAAGGAAATGGGTTATCGGGCACTCAGTTACGCCCAAGCCATTAAAACCGGGCAGGTTTGTGCCATAGGGCTGGTACTGAACCTCGGCAGTGATAACGCCCACAGACCTTTCCTGACCAACTTTATTGATGGGATCAGTCGGGCGGTAAGCCGCCATAACTGGACCTTAACGGTAGCAACAGCCAATGGCGAAAAAGATGAGTTGCAGACGCTTCGCCGCCTGATTGATGAGCACAAAGTGGATGGATTCATCCTACCGCGAAGCAAAGCGCATGACCCGCGTATTGCCCTGTTAAAGGAAGAGGGCGTGCCCTTTGTGATTTTTGGCCGCTCGCAGGATTTGGATAACGTCAGCTTCTTCGATATCCGTGGTGAAGCCGCGATGCGTGAATCTGTGCAGATTCTGGCAAGGCGCGGTCATAAGCGCATTGCCTTTGTGAACGGTGGTGATGAATACAACTACAGCCATTTGCGGGAAGACGGTTTCCGTCAGGGCATGCAATTGTCCGGTCTGGAAGTGGATGAAAGCCTGATGCTGTGCGGGGGTATTACCAAGGCAGCAGGACAAAGACTAGGTGGGGTTTTACTTTCTCAAAGCGAACCACCCACTGCGGTTGTCTGCGCGCTTGATATTGCAGCTCTCGGGATCTATCGCGCTGCCTCAGAGCGCGGGATTGAAATAGGAAAAAACCTGGCAGTGATTGGTTATGACGGTCTGCCTGAAAGTGAATTCGCCTCGCCACCACTCACAACGTTTTCTGTCGACATGCGTTATTCAGGCGAGCAGTTGGCGACGCTGCTGCTTCGTCAAATCAATGGAGAGCGGCCGGAAGATCTCCGAAAGCTGGTGAATGCCCAATTGATAAAGCGCCTGTCCCACGGAATCAAGCAATAGTAAGGAAAGTGAGCACATACTACGCTTTGGTAAGCGGCGGGTATTAGACGACGTAATGAACGCGCACAAAAAGGAGTAAACCATGAACAATCAGCAGACTGGCAAGCGCCGTTGGCTGGCGGGTATCGTGATAACAGCGATGTTTGGCGCCTCATCGGTATATGCCGACTCCATCCGGTTCTGGACAACGGAAGAGCAGCCAGAGCGTCTGGAGCGTCAACAAGAGATGGCGAAAGACTTCGAAAAGCTGACCGGTACCAAGGTTGAAGTAATTCCGGTGACTGAGAGTGATCTTGGTACCCGTGCGACCGCGGCTTTCTCTGCCGGTGATCTACCTGACGTGATTTACCACACTTTGCAATACACACTCCCATGGTCAGAAGCTGGCATTCTGGATGCGAATGCCGCCACAGAAGTGATTGAAGAGCTGGGCGTTGATACTTTTGCACCGGGCGCACTGGAAATGGCGACGGTGGAAGATGGATATGCCGCGGTGCCTGTTGATGGCTGGACGCAAATGCTCGTTTACCGCAAAGACCTGTTTGATGCCAACAAACTGGCTGCGCCGGATTCCTATGAAAACGTGCTGAAAGCGATCGAAAAACTTCATAACCCGCCAAACATGTTCGGCTTTGTGGCGGCGACTAAGGTGGACGAAAACTTCATGAGTCAGGTGCTTGAGCATGTTTTCCTCGCCAATGGCGTGACACCAGTGAACAAAGACGGCATTCAGCAACTGGATAAGAAGAGAACCATCGAAGTGCTGGAATTCTACAAAGCGATTGCTGATGCCTCGCCAGATGGTGAGCTCTACTGGAAGCAATCCCGAGAGCTGTATTTTGGCGGCAAAGCAGCGATGATCATCTGGTCTCCATTCATTCTTGATGAGCTGGCAGGTCTGCGTGATAGCGCGCCACCAACGATTAATGACGATCCAACCAGTCGCGAATTGGCTTCAAAAACCGGTATCGTGACCCGTTTCTCTGGTCCATCTAATCCGGAAGGTGCCGCATGGGGTGATGTACGTTACTTCGGTATCACGACAGATGCAGACATCGACAATGCCATGGCTTTCGTCCGTTACTCCATGAGTGATGGTTACACCAATACGTTGTCGATTGCGCCAGAAGGCAAGTTCCCCGTTCGCAGCGGCACCGAAGATAACGCGACACTTTATACCGAAGCGTGGTCAAAACTGCCGGTTGGTGTTGACCGTAAAACGCCTCTGTCTGAGCTGTATGAAGCCGAAATGATTGATGAAATCGTTGGTGGCTTGAACAACGCGCAACGTTGGGGTGTGGCGGAAGACAAACTGGCGCTGGCATCGAAGGTTATCAATAGCCAAGTGATCAATCGACTGGTGCGCGAATACATCGACGGCACGCGTGATGCTTCTGCCACGGTCGATGCCATGAATAAAGCACTGGCTGAGCTTTACTAAGCGACGCATTCATTCCCGAACACAATCACCCAACGGGAGCGGAGAAATCCGCTCCTGACGGGGAAGTCATATCCAAGGAACTGGGATGAGCGAATCAATTAACACTGTAAAACCTGAGCCGCCCAAGGGTGTCGGACCGCTACAAAAACGGGAAACCCGGCTGGCATGGGGCCTGTTGTCGCCGACTTTGATTTCGGTCGCGTTAGTGGTTCTGCTTCCATTGCTGTCTATCTTCTGGATCAGTGCCAAGCCGATTGAATTAGCCGATTTGCGACCCGTCGAGCCGAATGTCTACGAGCGCTTCCGTGGCAAGCCCAAAGCGGCGGGAGACGAAATCAAAATCGAATATCGCCTGACGAACCGTTCAAAGGAAAAGGCGATTGAGAGCGTCACGCTACGTGATGTCCTTCCAGAAGGCCTTATCGCACAATCTGTACCTGATAACTGCACCCTGAATGGCCGAGAAATTTTCTGTGAGCTCGGAGATTGGGAGCCGGGCTACAAAGAGCGTATGCAAATCCCGGTTGTGGTCGAAGAAGCCTATATCGCCAACCCCGTGGGAATGCGTGATTATCCGGCGGAAATGGCAGGTATCAGTAGTTCAGACCTCTTTAATACCAGCTTCACGTTCGACAACTTCACCAAGGTGTTCGACAGTGATGAGTTTATCGAAGTCCTCTGGGTGACCATTTTCTACACGGTTTTCGGCACCATTGGCGCACTTGTTGTCGGTATGATGGCGGCGCTGCTGCTGAACAAAACATTCAAAGGTCAGGGCTTCATTCGTGGCTTGATGCTGTTTCCTTATGTTGCGCCCGTGATTGCTGTTGCCTTTACTTGGGTGACACTGTTTGACCCGTTTTCCGGTTCGGCCAACGCGCTTTTGATTCAAATGGGCGCGATCACTGAACCTATTAACTTCTTTGGCGAAAAGCCGTTGGCACTGCTCAGTGTGACAGTGTTTGAGATCTGGCGTTACTTCCCGCTCTCCTTCCTATTCATTCTGGCAAGGATGCAGTCGATTGATGCGGACATGTATGAAGCCGCCCGGATGGATGGCGCGTCGCCCTTCCAGCAATTCTGGTATCTCTCGATTCCCCAGTTGCTTGGCATTCTGTCGGTCCTTTTCCTGCTGCGCTTTATCTGGACCTTCAACAAGTTCGACGACATCTTCCTGCTCACCGGCGGTAATGCCGGGACGCGAACGCTAACAGTGAATGTGTATGAGCAAGCCTTTGCACTTTCGAACATTGGCGCGGGTGCAGCTGTGGCTGTGGTGATCTTCGTCTGCTTGCTGATTTTTTCGTTCTTCTTCTTCCGCTATGTCAGCCGTGAGGAGGGTTTATGATGACGGCTTCAGAAAAACGCTGGTATCGCCAGGCAGACTTGGTTGCCGCAGTCATCGGCGCTGGCTGGGGCATCAGCGCCGCCATTACCGTGACGGTGGCGCTGGCATTGATGACCGGTGCGGGTGTGGCACCTTATGTGTGGATTTCCCTTCTGGCTGGTGCAGTGTGCGCAGTGTATGTGCTTCGCATGCAACACCGTCTTGAAGGTACGTCTTTGGTGGTCAGCGCCACCACCGTCTATTTGCTGATATTCATGGTGCTGACACTTGGCACACCGTTCACTATTTCGCTGGCTGAGCATACGTCGTCGCAGGCTGTGGCATTTGTTGTCATGGCACTTTTCACCGTCTGGCCGCTCTCTCGCATGCTGGTGGAAACCCCGGAGGGATGGCTGGATCGCCATGAATTTGAAAGTGCGATCATCAACTTCATGTATTGGTTCGGCTACCTGTTTTTCATCATCATCGTGGCAGTGCCTTTCTATGTGATGGTAATGACCAGTCTGAAAAGCCAGCAAGCGCTGCTGGCCAATCCACTCGATTTCAGCCTGGATCTCGACAAAGGATTGGGTCTGTTCCGCTCTTATGTCGAACTTTTTGAGCAGTTCAATTTCGGCGAATACCTGCTGACTTCCTTCAGCGTGTCGGTCGCGACCGTGATTGTCACTTTGCTTTTCAGCGTGCCGGGAGCCTATGCCGTTGCCCGTCTCCGTTTCCGAGGTCAAGCGGCGATGTCCCGCTCGATTCTGCTGATTTATATGGTGCCGATGATCGTTCTCGCGCTGCCTATCTATATCGGATTCAGCATGTTGGGCCTTCGCAATTCCCTGTTTGGCATTCTGCTGATTTATCCGGTGACCACGATTCCTGTGGCGCTCTATATGCTGCAGGGCTACTTCCGCGGATTGCCAGCAGAAGTGGAGGAAGCGGGTCTGATGGATGGGCTGTCACGTCTCAAAGTGATTCTGAAAATCACGCTGCCACTCAGTTTGCCCGCCATGGCATCTGTATCGCTGTACGTCTTTATGATCGCGTGGAATGAATTCCTGCTTGCTTTCATGTTGCTCGACGATCCATCCAAATTCACTCTGACCCGCGGGGTCGCCATGCTCAACAGCTCGGAAATACCCCGTCAGCATTTGATGGCTGGGGCAGTGATTGCAACCGTGCCTATCATGATGATTTTCTTGGGTCTTGAGCGGTTTATGGTGAAAGGCCTGACGGCGGGATCGGTGAAATAACGATACGCCCTAAGGTGCGGGATTCGCGGTAAAGCGCCTTTCGGCCAACAGCTTAAAATTTTGGGAATTTGATTATGGAAGCTCTGGATAAACAAGCCATCGACATACTGACAGATAACGATCGAGGCGGTTACACCATACCCACGGCCGGTTTGTACCCTTATCAGTGGAACTGGGATAGCGCCTTTGCGGCATTGGGCTTTTCAACCTTCGACTTACCGCGCGCCTGGCAGGAAATTGAAACCTTACTGACTGCCCAGTGGGATAACGGCATGGTGCCGCACATTGTTTTCCACCAACCTGATGAAGGTTACTTTCCGGGGCCGGAGGTTTGGGGTGGAAAAGGGCCAGTTGCGTCGTCAGGTATCAGCCAACCGCCACTGGTGGCAACCTTTGCGCACAAGATTTATCAGCGTGATGAAGCACTCGGTCTGGAGAAACTTAAAGCCATTTATCCAGCGTTGGTCAAATGGCACCGCTGGTACATGGCCTGCCGCGCGGAATCCGGCGTGGTGGCAAGCACGCACCCTTGGGAGAGTGGCCGCGATAATGCGCCGGATTGGGATGAAGCCTCACAGGCGATTGATATCTCTCACGTCGGCGAATACAAGCGTCGTGATACGTCTCATGTGGACGCGTCGATGCGCCCGACCAAGCTGGATTACGACCGCTATTTATCGCTTTTGTACTTAGGTCGTGACTGCGGCTGGGATGAGAAGGTGATAGAGCAAACCAGTCCGTTTCGGGTCGCTGATCCGAGTCTTCACTTTACCTTGCTTCGTGGCCACCGTGATTTAGCGGAGATCGGAAGATTGTTAGGTGAGGATATCTCCGAGATTGAAGGCTGGATCGCCACGCTGGAAGCAGGCTGCAAACAAATCTGGAACAGAGAGATTAACGCATTCGACAGCGTGAATCTACGAAACGGCAAGTTCGCGGGGAGTCTGTCAAATGCTTCATTCCTTTGCTGGTACGCAGGCATTGAAAGCCCGGAAATGGTGCACCATCTCGAGCGCATCCTTGCGAATGGGCATTACATTGTGCCGAGCTATGATCCGGCAGGAGAGAAATACGACGCTATGCGTTATTGGCGCGGCCCTGTGTGGGCCATCATGAACGCGTTGATTGGCTGGGGACTGGAAGAGCAAGGACATATCACACTCGCGCGGGCAGTGCGCCAGCAAACCGCGAGTTTGATTGCAAATTATGGCTTCGCCGAATACTTCAATCCGGACAACGGAACGCCGGCAGGCGGCGGGCATTTTACTTGGACAGCAGCCGTTTGGCTTTCCTGGTCGCTGTCTGACATAGCAGGAGGCTGACATGGGCTCAATTCAACTGAACAACGTCGAAAAATGGTATGGGGAGACGCAGGTCATAAAGGGAATCGATCTCTCTGTAGAAGAGGGCGAGTTGGTGATTTTTGTTGGGCCTTCGGGTTGCGGCAAGTCTACGCTGCTTCGCATGATTGCTGGCCTTGAAGAAACCAGCCGCGGGCAGATCTTGATTGACGGCACTGACATGACAGATCAACCGCCAGCCAAACGCGGCTTGACCATGGTGTTTCAGAGCTATGCGCTTTATCCACACATGACAGTGCGCGACAACATGGGTTTTAGCCTGAAAACCCAAGGGCGTCCGCAGTCTGAAATCGACGAAAAAGTGAATTATTCAGCGCAAGTGCTCAAGCTTGAGGATTATCTCGACCGTCGTCCAAGACACCTTTCCGGCGGTCAGCGACAGCGTGTTGCGATTGGTCGCTCTATCGTCCGAGACCCAACAGCGTTCCTGTTTGATGAACCCTTGTCGAATCTGGACGCAGCGCTTCGTGTGGAAATGCGTTACGAAATCGCCAAGCTTCACCAGTCTTTGCAATCCACCATGATTTACGTGACACACGATCAGGTAGAAGCGATGACCCTTGCCGACAAAATTGTCGTCCTACAAGGCGGTGTGATTGAGCAGATTGGTAGTCCGAAAACCTTGTACGACCACCCTGCGAACCTCTTTGTCGCGCAGTTTATCGGCAGCCCTAAGATGAACATCATGCCCTGCGTGACAGAAGGGGGAGAATATGGGCTGGCAGGAGGCAAGGGCGGGGCATATTCGTACTCACGTTCTGCAACCCAGCTTGGCATCCGTCCAGAGGCCATAAATCTGGTTTCTCCGGAAGAAGGTAACTGTCAGGGCATCGTAGATGTGACTGAATACCTTGGTGCGGATATCTATGTAGTTGTTGATTGTGGTGAGCTCGGCAAAATAACCGTTCGCACCGATGGGGAAAGCGAGGTAAGAGCTGGCGACAACGTGGGTCTCCAGTTCCATACCAACAAGCTGCACTTCTTCGACGCGGAAGGATTATCTGTCGCGCAATCATGATCAAGTGTCTTCGGTTTTTCGAGTTTACTGAAGGCACACATTCTCCATTTGATGCGGTTCTTTCTTCCAGTGAACTGCAAAACACTCCCCCGGCATTTTCTCCTTGGATGCCGGGCTTTTTTTGCCACTTCAGTGGCAGAAAAGTACTGATATTCTTACTCATCTCACTTCATAAACAAATTTATCATGATTAATTGAATAACCTTTTCTCTAAGTCAGGGAAACACACTGACTGATATTGATAAAAATAAAAGGATATTTGATGAATCTTAAACATCTAAAAAGAGATATAGGGATTGTGGCGAGCCTTGGCGTGGCGCTTTTTTCTGCAACGGCATTGGCAGGAAATTATACGGCAAAGGATTTTCCCGATGGGCAATTGCCGAATAACGACAACAACATCACTTTTACGACTTACAACGGAAACTGGGTGGGCGAGATAAAATTCCCCACAGCGCCCCAGGACAAAACCATTGTGAATCTGGTTTCTAATGCGGGTTATACCTCTTCAATCAGTCATGACTCTCTGGATTTTGAAACCGTTTATCTCTACACCAATGACTCGGTGACGTTCCGCTATGATGCTGCCACCAAAGCGTGGGGTATGGACATGGATTTCCAGACGCCAAACAAGGTGGGGGATACCATCAAGAACGATGCGGGACAGCGTTTTGTTCGTTATCACATGTATAACAGTAACTGGACGCGGGCGGTGAAACTGCCTGAAAACGTTAATCAGCTTCAGGGCATAGTGATCACGTCCAACGCGTCGTGGACATCACGCATTGATGATGCGCAATTGGGAACCAAGAGTACGGCTTCTATCCGCACCAAAGACAAATACGTGTTGGTCTACAACAAGCAGTATAAAAAATGGTTCTTTAAGTCTGCACCGGAGCGCTTTATCAATGCGCGTGATATTAAAGACGGTGTGGTTCCAACCCCTTACTCACCAATGACAGTGGTGCAGTTTGCCAATGCTAACTACATCGGCAACATTTCCTTGCCCAGACAAGGAAAGGAAGGGGACACAGTGGCCATTCGCTCTCGCGCTGACTGGAATGCCACCATTATGAATACCCGTACCAATGTGGGCGCGCCTCTGACGCTCAGAAACGGTCAGGAGTATGTGTTTGTTTATCGTGGTGACCGCAATCTGTGGAGCTTGTATAAGAGTCCAGAAGTACGCCTGAATGCACGTGATGTGAAAAACGGCGAGCTCAATATCACTGCGCCTGATACGCACGTTTACTTTTCCAATGCCAATTGGGTTCGGGATTTGAAATTGCCAAACCGTGGCGAAGGCACCCGCGTTCACGTGAAAACGGATGCCGCTTGGTCGTTTGTGGTATCAGGGCAGGGTATGAGCCCAAACAGACTGTACCGTGGCGAATGGGCAACCTTTGTCGTCAATGGTAGTGGAAACTGGGAACGCGAAACCGTCACCATCGATTTACTGGCTTACTACAGCCATCGAAACGTGCAGAAAATTGGCGAAACCAAATCACGTGCTCGTTTGGTGGAAGGCTTCGTGAAAACCAATGAAGCGCTGTTGAATTCAGGGGCGAATTTCCGTTTCCGCATGGTTTCTCTTGAGAAATTCCAGACGCCGGATACCTGGCTGAGACTTGGTGATGTGCTGCGCGAAATACGCTCAAACCCAGTTGCCCAGCAACGACGTGATGCCCTGAAAGCGGACGCGATTTACTATGAGGGTACAGAAAGTGGTTGCGGCTTAGCGTATGTGAAATCCAGCCGTTTCAACATGGTGGCGTCGGGCTCGCTTAACTGTGGAACCGATGTCATGCGCCATGAACTGGGACATAACATGGGACTGAATCATGGTGTACTGACGCCGGATTTGGCACGCAATATCGCGGTTGGTTACTCTGCAGAACGCACTGTGATGGGTGGCAATGCTATCCCGTATTTTTCGACGCCAGAAAAGCTTTCTCCGAATACCAAACTGCCGCTGGGTTTTGAGAACCAGATCGACGGTGTGAAAGCGATGAATAACTTCTCGAAGCAAGTGTCGGGATACAACTAAGCTGTTTCCTTTGTATAGAAAAAGCCCTCCAACGTTTGGAGGGCTTTTTGTTGGTTAAATTTCCACGTCGGTTTCTGCTTGCTCTTGTGTCACTTTTACCTTGGCCACGCGATTGTGCTTAACCTTAAGGACCTCAAAGCGCCAGCCTTGATGGACTAGCACCTCTCCCTCTCCAGGCACCCGCTCGGCCAGCCAACTCAACATGCCATTCAGGGTTTGGAAACCTTCCGTTTCTTCGCCCTCCAAAGTCGAAACCCCAAGCCGGTCTTTCAACTCGTTCAAAGGGATCAACGCGTCCATCACCCAGCCACCTTCTTCCAGATCTTGCGCCCACAAATCCTGTGGTGAGAGCGAGAGCTCACCGGCAATCGCTTCCAGCAAATCATAGTGGGTAACCAGCCCTTGAATGTCGCCGTATTCATCAACAATGAACGCCATTTCTGCCCCTTGGCGCTGCATGTAATCGAGCAGCGTTAGTCCTTTCATCGACTCTGGGACATACATAGGGCGTTTAAGCAATTTGGCAATGACGGTGGTGTTGATGTCGCCGACATGGTTCAGCAGCAGTTTCGAAGAAACCGTGCCGATGACGTTATCCAGATTGCCACGACAGATCGGGAAAACGCTGTGCTTGGTACTTCGGATGCGCGCCAGAACTTGATCGACAGGCTGGTTGATGTCGAGATAATCGATGTCGCGGCGTGGTGTCATCAGCGAGCTGACCAGTCGATCATTGAGGTGCAGAATGTTGCGGATCATGGTCTGTTCACGTGGCTCTATCGCGCCCGATTCCGAACCTTCATTGAGGATGGCCTGAATATCATCTTCTGTCACCGCTTCTTCGCTGTCTTCGCGCACACCAAGACCTTTCAGCAATGTTTGCGTTGAGACACTCAGCGTCACCACAAACGGCCGGGTAATAATAGAAATCCAGCGGATGGGACGAGCAACCAGAACGGCGATAGTTTCAGCATGAGACTGCGCGATACGCTTTGGCACCAGCTCACCCACGACGATGGCAAAATAGGTAATGCCAAGCACCACGGAAGCGGTCGAGAGATAATCTGCCGTTTCGATGTGCATGCCAGCTGAAACGAGAAACGCTGCGAAAGGTTTGGAGAGTGTGGCTTCACCGACAATACCGCTCAAAAGCCCGATAACCGTGATACCGATTTGGATGGTGGAAAGGAAGGTGTTGGGATTTTCTTTGAGGGAAAGCGCCACTGAGGCGGCTTTTCGGGTTTCCGCCATGCGTTTCAGTCGGCTGGTTTTGGCGGCGACAAGCGCGATCTCCGACATGGCAAACAAGCCGTTAATCGCAATTAAACCAGCGAGCAGTAATACGTCCATATTGTCCTGAATCTAATGAAGAAGTCAGCTTCAGAATATGATGCATTCGTATCTGGAAATGTGATTAATCACCGTATTTTAAATGAAGAGCAGGAGGCGACGGCGCGCCCCCTGACAAGCTTTTAAATGGCGTTCCAATTACTCAGCTCAACGCAACGGCCGCGGTATAGCACTTGACTGTCCGGCGTCTCACCAATGGTGACAATCAGCTCTGAACTGTTCTGCAATTGCTTCCATTCCACAGTCGACATAAAGCGGGTGTCATTAATGTTTCTCAGCGTGTCGATGCGGGTCACTTTTCCACTTTCTTTGTCCCGCATCCACACAGTGGCCGTTTCCGGCGGTAACTCCGATTCGCGCAGGTTCCGCTGCAGACGCAGTGTCGACTTCGCATCCCCTAATCCGCGATACGCCACAATGGCAAACAGATTGTGTTCTTGTTCAGAGGACATCAAAGCAAAGTAGTTAGCAGGCTGAACAATAATCGGCCCTTTCTTTGGAGCCTCTGGAGGCATGATGCTCGGACTTATCAGCACACCCATCACCAGCGAAAAGGCCAGTGATAAAGGCATGATGACCGCATTCCACCAAGGCGCTTTCGCTGCAGTTCTGGCTACTTCACGTTGGGGGTTAACGGCGGCGTCGATATTGCGCCAAACCCGCTCAGGCGGTTGGGCAAACTCCCACTCTAAATGTGCATCGATAGAAGGGGTGATACCGGCAAAATGCTGCTGCCAGTGCTCAATGTGTTCCCACCAACTTGGGTCCTGATTCATCAAACATTCCAGACGACGCTGGGCGTTGGGTGTGAGCGTGCCGAGGACATATTCAGCGGCGAGCCTGTCTCTTAACTCCGTAGATTGGTAGCGCTTGGCAACGGTTAATTTAGGCATCGCTTCAGCTCCATCAGTCCGCGTCGAATCCAGGATTTCACTGTTCCCAGTGGAGATTTTACATGTTCGACAATTTCTTCATGGCTCATGCCGTGCTCATAGGCGAGGACGATGACACTGCGCTTTTCTGGTGTGAGAGCCTGCAGGCAGTAGCTTAGCTTCTGGTGCTCGGGATGAGCGCCGTTTTCCAGTGTTGCCAGACCTTTGTCGGCCTCTGACATGGGGTCAGAGACCGACACTTCCTTTGAGTAGCGTGCCTTTCTCAGTTCATCAATGGCGAGGTTACGCATACTCTGACATAGCCAGGCCCAAGGGTATTCAATAGGGTAACTGTGCTGTCTGAACCAGAGTTTCAGAAACCCCTCCTGCAGTAAATCTGCAGCCAATCCTTCGTCTTTGACGATGGTTACCAGCAAATGATAAAGACGTGAACCAGTAAGCGAATAGAGCGCTTCAAATGCGCTCCGATCTTTCAGTGCAATGCGGGAGAGTAGCTCACCGACTTCCTTGGTATCGAGACTCAAATATCACCTCATAGCGGCACCATGTGCCAGATGTTCTTCACGCCGTCTCCTGTCGTTTGACCCGGCGCGGTATCTTTAATCCATCGGTAAAGCGGCATACCTTTGTATGTCCACTGAACGTTCCCATCCTTGCGCTCTGTTACCCCAAAATCACCGGACAATGTCAGTGATGCCATGTTCTGCGTGTCCACCAAAGCGGGTGGCCAATAAGCGGCGCAGTTGCCATAGCAGTTGGAGATACCCTTTTCATCGTTATCAAAGGTATAGAGGGTAAAATTGTTGCCATCCACCAGATAGCGGCGGTTATCATCGTTATATAGTCGGACTGTCACATCATCGGCACGCGCTAAAGGCCAAACACCTTTGATACCTGCTCCTTCGATATCGCCTGCCTTCATGTCTTTAAACCAACGGTAAAGCGGTGCGCCCTGATAAGCCCATTGTTCACTGCCATCGTCGCGACGAATAACGCTGAATCCAGATTGACTGCCATACAACATTTCTGTCGCTGGATTGACTGGAAGGGGGGGCCACTTTGCTGCGCAGTCGCCATTACAGATGGATCTATCCTTTTTGTCTTTGCTGAAGGTGTAGAGCGAGTGTCCGTTCGGGTCGACAAAAATCTCACCTGCAGCGGTGTTGACAGTGTTGTCTGCGGCAATAGCCAGCGCTGGAAGCGCCAACAAAGTGCCGACAAGCATGTGTTTGTACATGGGATTTCCTTCTCATTGTTTTTGACATCATGAGACAGCGCTGTCAGAGAAAGAGACGGCGGGAAAGGGGGATTGGATGCAGGTTATTCGAAACTTTTTTCCACGGTTAATTTTGGCCAATATGAGAGCCAATTTTTAGACTGAATGCGCTGGTGGAAGAGGGTGATATCGCGCTTGGGATTAGGCGTGATTTTTAACGCGAAAAGAGACTCAAATCCGAAAGAGGAAACACACTCTAGTACGCCATCGTCAGTGAGCCGGACAGCCACGGCGGTTTCCTGCTCTGGCCAAAAACCCATGGCGTCCAAGATATCCTGATAAGGCTGGTCGCCATTTCTCGTGTGCATTCTAGCTTGATTGCGAACCTGCCAGTTAAGTGCTGGCATCAATGCATTTAACTTCGCTTCGTACGACAGGTAGGCACGCTCATCAGTTTCATTTTCATTGAAATAAATCACATCCACATCATTGAGCGGGGTGGCGTTCTCTTTGTGGTGCAGGCGATCCCAAACCAGATTACGGACAAAGCCCGCGGCGAGATAACCGTTGGGTAATTTGAGAGAGTGAACCACCTTGATCGCCTGCATGCGTAAGGCGTCTTCTTGAATCCAGTCAATGATGGTTTGCATAATGTTAGGGAATAGAAAATGACTAATGTGGATATATTACCACTGAAGTCGGTAAAGAATGTTAGCCATGTATACCCAAGTAACCTGAAGATGCTCGTATTCAGAGGTCATCAATGCGTTCAATTCGAGGCAAATTTCACGAGGAATAGTCATTCTATTTCCGTGGAATTTAACGAAGAAGTGGGCGCATTGAGGGCCTCCCTTCGGGCGAGTTGACTGACGTCGTGCTCTTTGTTGTCCCTTTTTGATGGAGGTGACTACACCTACAAAGGGACGTCGCGATCACAACGCCAGTCAATCTCGCTGAATCCTGCATCTTCAGGTTATTTGGGTATATAAACAGTTGGGTTCGGACAGCGTTTGAGAAGAAAGGTCAAAGAAGGGGCCATGGATTGTTTAGGTGTTTTTTCATTCTATTTTAATTGAAGATAAAAACTGTTTTGGATAAGTGGATGGCTACATCTCCAGCTCTGGATATAGGAATAGAGTGAAAAGAGACTGGAAGTTTTCTGGGAGTAAGGTTTAGAAAGCTGAAAAGCCGATCAGAATCCAGCACAGATTGAAGCATTTCTTAGAGTGAAGAAAAATAAATAGAGCCCACTAAGGGCTCCACTTTTTATGCGTTAGCAGTGAGGCTCTGCACTATTTCTATTTCAGCCTTCGAGGATACTTGCTTGCTCTAAGACATGATAGGGATAACAGAAAATGGACTTAATTAAGCCACACATCGCATATTGCATCTGTCCATGTGTTTCTTAATTGGGTACTCACTTCATTATCAAACAGTAGCCCTTCAATCGATTCGACGTCGCAGCGGTCCCGATATTTATCAAAGATTTCACGGGTTACGCATTGCGCCTCACTTCTCAGTGCATCGCTGATAGAGTCACCCACGCGCAGCTGTCCCAATACGTCTACTGCTTGCATGTATTCTAAGTCCATATTCCCTCCCCTTTCGGGAAATATTCCACTAATACCAATGTGCCAAGTGTATAACCAAAAGACAGATGTCTATTTGTTAATAATTGTTGTATTAATAGTTGGCGCATATCTAAAGTTTCGTCAACTATTTTTGTCAAATTAATATTATGGGTGTTTTTAATGTGAGACGAATTATTGATGATTTATGCGTGTAATTGCATCTCTGGATCTTTATCTTAATTATGCCGGATGAAAAGAATGGGAAAAAAGTGAAATTTGGAGGAAGGTTTGATGAACTTTGTTACCAAACGGAATCTTGTAATTATTACATTTTCATGAAAGCCCTGCAGATTAGCAGGGCTTTGGGAAAATGAATAAAACAATTAGTCTTCGGACGTCGCGCCAATTTTGTGGATAGCCAAGTCAGCACCGTTATATTCGTCTTCTTCGCTCAGGCGAATACCAGCCGCTTTTTCAACCAAAGTATAAACAATCCAACCACCAACAAATGCCACAACCACACCAGCAACGGTACCGATGATCTGAGCCATCAGGCTAACCCCACCTAATCCGCCCAATGCTTCTGAACCGAAAATGCCTGCCGCGATACCGCCCCAAACACCACAAACGCCGTGAAGTGGCCATACACCCAGCACGTCATCAATTTTGAAACGGTTTTGGATAAGGGTGAACAGCCAAACGAACAACACACCAGCCACACCGCCAGTAATCAGTGCGCCGATTGGATGCATCAAATCAGAACCCGCACATACCGCGACTAAGCCTGCTAGTGGACCGTTGTGCAGGAAGCCTGGGTCATTCTTACCTGCAATAAGGGAAGTGACGATACCACCCACCATGGCCATTAGGGTGTTCACTGCGACCAGACCGCTGATACCGTCCATGGTTTGTGCAGACATCACGTTAAAGCCGAACCAGCCAACAGTCAGGATCCATGCGCCCAGCGCAAGAAATGGGATGTTTGAAGGGGCAAACGCTATCAGCTTACCGCCACGGTAACGGCCTTTACGCACGCCAAGAATCATAATGGCAGCCAGTGCAATCCATCCACCAACAGCGTGAACCACGACTGAACCGGCGAAATCATGGAAAGGGGCGCCAAAGGTGGTTTCTAACCAATCCTGAAAACCAAAGTTGCCGTTCCAAATCAGCCCTTCGAAAAATGGATAAACAAAAGCGACGATGGCTGCTGCTGCGATCAACATAGGATAGAACTTAGCGCGCTCTGCTACACCGCCGGAAATGATGGCTGGAATCGCCGCTGCGAAAGTCATCAAGAAGAAGAATTTCACCAGCTCGTAACCGTTTCCTTCGGACAAGACACTGGCGCTACTGAAAAAGTTAACGTCGTAAGCGACCCAGTAGCCAATGAAGAAATAGGCGAGGGCTGAGAAGCCGAAGTCGGACATGATTTTCACCAAGGCGTTGACTTGGTTGCGATGACGGACGGTACCGACTTCCAGAAAGGCGAAGCCTGCATGCATTGCTAATACCATGATGGCACCGATCAGAATGAAGAGCGTGTTCGCGCTTTCTGACAGCGTTTGAATCGCGCTACTAATATTTTCCACTTTGTAATTCCTCTACTTCCTTGAGACTGCTTTCCATTGCAGGTAATTGTCCTGCTACCTAAAAGGGGGCTTCAGGTATACGCTCTTTAAGCACAAAACGTGCCTAACTGCGCTATATTGGGGCAGGGCATCACTAATTAGGTGCGAATTGTATTTAACCCAATGAAAAGTATTGTTTTATTTAATTTTCGACTTTGCGGAAGTGTGAGGGTTTGTCTTCGCTTACTGTTTTGGTTTGCACGATAATGGTGCGAAAAAGCTGGCAGGATTGCACCCACAAAGTGCAACCCTGTGATATTTGGGGGTATATCTTCAGTTATATTTCTTGCGCTTGCCAGACATCACAAACGATATCTGTCCAAGAATTACGAAGTTGGGGGGTGACTTTATGGGTGTCCAGCATCTCTCTAATAAATGAAAGCTCATCGAATGTGCAATGCTTGTGGAATATACCATTGACAACTTCACTGGCCTCACTTTTTAACGCACTGTTCAGTTCTGTTCCTACTTTTAACTGAGCGAGCACATCTACTGCTTGTTTGTATTCCATTTCCATAAACTCTCCTTTTAGATTTTTCAGTGCCTGAAATGCTGGCTGTTACCCACTGGAACGGCGTTGATATATAAAACAGTGTGTATATATAAATGGTAGGGGAATGAACGTATGTCAAATCTAAATATTTCTTATATTGATGATTTAAAAAGCTTTTAATCCTTATTGCTGGCATGGGAATTAATTGAAGTCTGAATGGTTTTATTTACACACTAAAAGTGTGTGTAAGTAAGGTTTTTAGGGATATTACAAAGAAAGATGTGGGCTTATTAGTTGTGATTAGTGCTCTATGAACCATTTTATACTTTTTGCTATGGTGAACACATATTCATACAGGTGTGTCTAAACACGTAGAAAAGGAAGTTTTTACTTAGGATAATGTGATCTTTTAGATTGTGAGCCCAATCAAATAAGAATACGGAAAAAGAGCGCCTATTCGTCTCGAATTGAGCGCATTGATGAGCACTGAATACGAGTATCTTCAGGTCGTTTGGATATCGAGGAAAGCTGTTTTAACGCTGCCGGATATTGATAACGGTAAATATCTATTGAGACATGTCAGGGCCTTGTAGCGCTTTTCGGATAAATCCGTCGTTGTTCTTCAGTCTGGACTGAGCTTCGTTGGCATCTATCCCAGCCAGAATCATCAGGATGGCCGTTTTACAGTGACGATTGCAGGTTGCAAGTGCGTTCTCTGCTTCCTCAATCGATACGCCCGTTGCTTCAACTACAATGTTGACCTGACGCTGCACCAATTTGGCGTTGGTGGCTTCAACATCCACCATCAGGTTGCCGTACACTTTGCCGCTTCGGATCATCGCGCCTGTTGTCAGCATGTTCAGCACCAGCTTTTGCGCCGTTCCTGCTTTCATTCTCGATGAGCCAGTCACAATTTCAGGTCCCACCACAGGGATGATGGCAATATCTGCTTCGTCTGCCATTGCGCAAACAGGGTTACAAACAATGGCGGCTACGGTTGCGCCGACAGATTTGGCGTAGTGCATCCCACCCAGTACATAAGGTGTGCGGCCACTGGCGGCAATCCCTACCACCACGTCTTTATCGGTCAGGTTCAAATCCACCAGATCCTGCTTGCCGAGTTCGACATTGTCTTCGGCGTTCTCAACCGCTTTTAAAATGGCTTGATGACCGCCAGCAATTAAACCCACCACAAGTTCAGGCTTGGTGCCGTAGGTGGGCGGACATTCGCTGGCGTCTAAAATACCCAAACGACCTGATGTGCCTGCACCCATATAAATCAGTCGGCCACCCTCCGCAAAGGCTTTAGTGATGGCGTCTACTGTCTTGGCGATTTGTGGGAGTTGATCTTTCACTGCGAGCGCCACCTTCTGATCTTCCTGATTGATCACTTCGAGCATTTCCAGCGTGGAAAGTTTGTCGATTTCTGCGCTTGCAGTGTTACGGCTTTCTGTGACCAGTCGGGTGAGATCTATTTTCATCAGTAGTGTGCTCATTTATCAGCGGATTTTTGTGCGACCAGTATTCCTGAAGCGCAGGGATAAACTCAAGAAAAAAGGCATTTTTCCCATGCTTGAACCGGGCTTCAATGTGTCTGGTTTCTACCATCAATATATTCGATTTTAACGAGTAATAACGTGAATGGTCATTTTCGTCAGGATGCTTAGACTCTCCCTTCTTTTTCTGCGGTAGAGCGTTATGCATTGCAAATTCTTCGATCAGCACAAGTGCCGTTCATGCGAGTTGAGGGGAGTTCCCTACACCCAGCAAGTCGCTGACAAAGACAACGCGCTGAAATCCCTGTTTGAGAACCGCTTGCCAGAGCAGTGGTTATCGCCGGTATTGAGCAAAGAAACGGGCTGCCGCAACAAAGCCAAGATGGTGGTGCTGGGTGCAGCGCATCAACCTGTGTTGGGTGCAGACGTAAAGTTGGGAGATAACCCTGAACTGGTCAGCCTGACCCATTGCCCGCTCTACACCGAAGACATGACCGCATTGCTGGATCACCTGCAGGATTGGATACGCACCTCCGGTATTCCGCCTTATAACAAAGCAAAAAAGAAAGGCGAGCTGAAATACATTCTGCTGACCCGCGCTGCACATTCCGGCGAGTTCATGCTGCGATTTGTGATGCGCAGCCGCGATGCTATGCCGCGCGTGGAAGCGAACTTAGCGAGGCTTCGTGAGGCGTTTCCGAAAATCCGTGTCGTGTCAGTCAATCTGCAGCCAGTTCACATGGCGCGCCTCGAAGGCGATGAGGAAATCTTCCTCACAGAAGATGAACACCTTATCGAGCAATTCAACGACGTACCGCTGGTAGTGCGTCCGAAAAGCTTTTTCCAGACCAATCCTGAAGTCGCCGCCAAACTCTATGCGACAGCGCGTGAGTGGGTAAGAGAACTTAAGCCAAAACGCATGTGGGATTTGTTCTGCGGCGTTGGTGGTTTTGCTTTGCATTGCGCGTCGGTGACCGAGTCTGTAACCGGTATTGAAATCGAGCCGGAAGCCATTGCGAGCGCGAAGCGTTCTGCGGCAGAAATGGGAATTACCAACCTCAGCTTTGATGCGCTTGATTCGGCGAAATTCTCGCTGCTGCAAGACAGTGCACCTGATCTGGTGCTGGTCAATCCGCCCCGTCGTGGTTTGGGTAAAGAGTTGGTGGCACAGCTTGGTGAGTTGGCACCCAAGCACATTATCTATTCCAGTTGTAATCCAGAAACACTGAAAGCCGATGTTGATGGTTGGGAGAACTACACAGTCAAACGCCTGCAATGGTTTGATATGTTCCCACACACAGAACATGCTGAAGTGATGGTGTTAATCGAAAGAAAATAAAGGGGTATATGTCCCTTTTCTTTTAAAAACTTCACTGTAAATATTATTTACTTTCCTTTTTAATTTTTCTAAATATCGTTGTCATCTGTCATCTGTCATCTGTCATCTGTCATCTGTCATCTGTCATCTGTCATCTGTCATCTCTTAATATCTCTATTGAAGGCAATAAGTGATTCCATCAGCATACAATTATGGTGTGAGTATATCTATGCAGTTTTTTCGTGGTTCTACTCAGTCCTTTAATTGGTAGACTCAGTGGGTGTCTAGTAAAATTAAGGCAGTGGCAATGATTTTTAGCACTGTAACGAAAACTGTTGGAAATCAGGATAATATGAAATTAATTATCATTTCCTAACATTTGCTTTGTTTTCTGGATATAAAAGTGCGAGTCATCTCACTGTGATGGCGTTTATTCGTTCGTTCTGATCCGATATTAATAAAAATGAGCATTGATTAAATGCTCATTTTTATCGTTTATATATTTTTGGGATTAATAATGAATAAGAAACGGATTATTGCGCTAGCAATTGGCTCTGCCATTGTTTATTCGGGTGCAGCGTCTGCGACGGACAGATATTATGAAAACCGTTGGCTGATTCCTGGAGACCCTCTGCTTGAACATCAGTGGAATCTACTCAATAACGGACAGGCAGCATTTTCTGCCACTGGCGGACGCACTGGATACGATCTGAACCTTTGGCAAACACATCTGTTTGGTATCCAAGGGCAGGGCGTTACTGTGGCTGTTGTTGATGATGGTCTTGAAATTGCCCACCCAGACCTGGCAGCGAATGTTAAGCCCGGCTCGTGGGATTTGGTGAACAAAGATAACGACCCTACACCTTGGGATCCCGATGCTTCGCACGGCACTTCAGTTGCGGGCATCATTGCAGCACTTGGGAATAACAATGAAGGGGTTCGCGGTGTTGCACCACGAGCAGGCCTGAAAGGGTATAATTACCTTGAAGAGCAGTCCCTTGAAAGTTGGTTGATAGCGCACGGCGCGGATTCACGTTCTGCAGATGCCCGTATTTTCAACCAAAGTTACGGCAGTAATGTGTTGTTCAGCCGTCCATTTGATCTGGAAAACGACCTTTCGCTTGCTACACAAGATGCCGTTTATCAAGAGCAAAGCACTACTGCGCATCAAGGGCGAGGTGCACTCTATGTGAAGTCAGCAGGTAATGGCTTTGGCCGCACATCCATCATGTTGGGAGACAACATTTACCGCATATTGCCGAAAGACTACGATACCGCAGATGCGCCAAACCAAGGGCTGCCTTGGCAAAACAGTAATCTGTCACACAACAACGCAAACTATTGGAATATGACGGTCAGCGCACTGAACGCTGATGGCCTGCTTGCTTCCTACTCCTCTGTTGGTGCCAACGTGTTCTTGACGTCGCCAGCGGGTGAATTCGGTCGTGACAAACCGGCGCACGTCACCACTGACCTGACAGGTTGTGACCGAGGCTACAACACCATTGAGAAGGCTGACAGAAATGGTCTTCATGGCGGAACAGCAGAAGATCCGAACTGTAATTACAACGGAGTGATGAACGGCACGTCCTCTGCAGCGCCGAATGCATCCGGTGCTGCAGCACTTCTGATGACGGTGCGTCCTGATCTGTCGCAACGCGATATCAGACATATTCTGGCGAAGACTGCCACCAAGGTCGATGAAACCCACGTAGATACAGTGATTAACTATGTTTCGCATACCGGTGAAAACAAAACTGTGGTGGGTCTGGAAGGCTGGTCGGCAAATGCGGCAGGTTATGAATACAGCCCGTACTACGGTTTTGGTCTGATTGATGTTGATAAAGCCATGTTTGAAGCACGCACTTATCAGGCATTGCCTCCAATGCAACTGACGGAGTGGAAATCAGAAACACTAGACGTTGTTGTACCTGATGCCAGTAACGAAGCGGTGGGCAGCGGCATCGAGATTGACGATAATCTTACTGTCGAGTCTGTGCAGGTCAAAATCGATATCGACCATGAGCGCACGAGTGATCTCTTGATTGAATTGGTATCCCCTTCGGGCACCAGTAGCGTGTTGATGTCACCAAGTAACAGCATGGTAGGCCGCTCTTTGCTTCAGGGTATCGGTCAGGAAATTGGTGAAGAGAGCCGTGGCTACCGTGATCACCTCATGTTGAGCCATAAGTTCTATGGTGAGCCTGCTGCAGGTGAATGGCGCATTCGCGTGACTGACGTGAGCAACGCATTCGACTATTGGATTTTGCGCAATCGCGAAAATGAAGCGGAAGAATATTACTTCCCTCGTTGGAACAACAGCGTTGACGGTGTGCTGAATCACTGGTCAATCCGCGTTATTGGTCATCAAGGTTAAGGGAGTGAATAAAATGAAACTTAAAGCAATTTTGCTCAGCAGTGCGCTACTTTCCGCTCTTGTTATGGCAACCGGTGAACCGGCAGACCTGGCGGTTGCAACGCCCCAAGGAGAAGCAGTCGTTATCAACGGTAAAACCTTTTACAAGGATGCACCACAAGCCTTCTCTTTGCTCCGTTTCTTCGGTTTAGAGGACGCGCCAAAAGTCTATGCTGGCGAAACGCTCACGGACGCAACAGGTTTGGTTAGCCACAAAACCAGTGGCCTGATCCTGGTGAAAGCCGACAAGACGACAGCGGAGTCACTGGCGAAAGAAAATGATCTGTCGTTGATTTCCAGTGCAGGTGGTGTCGCAGTATTGAAAGCGACATCAGGCGTGGAGCTGACTGAGTTGGTCTCCAATCTGGAAGCGCAAGGTTTGAGGGCACAGCTTGAGGTATTCAGTGAAACGAAGAAGCCTGAGTAACTGATCCCTCTCTTTTAGGGCCTCGAAAGGGGCCTTTTTTATTTTCTAATTGTTCTAAATTGAAGAACAATCATTTCACTTTACTGCTGTTTTCCCTCAACTCAATAACACCTATTGTTAGCCCATCAGCAAATTACACAGCTTGGAGGCACGGCAATGGGCTTATTGGTAGACGGTGTTTGGCGCACCGATTGGTATGACACCAGCAAAACAAACGGACGCTTTACCCGAAAAGCGCCGAGCTTTCGAAACTGGATCACGAAAGATGGTTCGGCAGGGCCAACAGTTGAAGGCGGCTTTAAAGCAGAGCCGGGTCGTTATCACCTTTATGTTTCACTGGCGTGCCCTTGGGCGCATCGCACCCTGATTTTCAGAAAGCTGAAAGGGCTGGAAACGATGATATCTATTTCGGTGGTCAATGGCTTTATGGGTGATGACGGATGGACCTTCCTGCCGGGTGATGATGTGGTCGAGGACGCGATTAACGGCGCCACCTATTTGCACCAGGTGTATACGAGCGCATTACCGGATTACACCGGCCGTGTCACGGTGCCAGTGCTTTGGGATAAGAAGACCGGAACCATCGTGAGCAATGAGTCTTCAGAAATCATTCGTATGCTCAACAGTGCGTTTGATGAAGTTGGCGCGCTTCAGGGTGATTACTACCCAGAAGCATTGCGGGAAGCCATCGATGAGATGAACGATTTTGTCTACCCGAACATTAATAACGGTGTGTATCGCGCGGGGTTTGCGACCACTCAGGAGGCTTACGATGAAGCAGTGGAAGACGTATTCAGTGCGCTGGACAAACTGGAAGCGCATCTGGCGACCAATCGCTACCTCGTGGGCGAGCAGCTTACTGAAGCAGACTGGCGCTTGTTCACCACACTTATCCGATTCGATGCTGTTTATGTCGGACACTTCAAGTGCAGCCGTCGCCGGATCAGTGAATACCCAAACCTGTCGGGCTACCTTCGTGAGCTCTACCAGTTCGGGGGTGTCGCAGAGACAGTAAATATCGACCACATCAAGGCGCACTATTACGCGAGTCATGAAACGGTCAACCCAACCCGCATTGTGCCGATTGGCCCGGCGTTGGATTTCGATGCACCGCACGGACGTGAAAACGTCGGCACTGCGCAGTAAGGAGGTTAGAGATGGGCAAGTTAATTGAAGGCCGTTGGCTCAACGATGACCAACTGCGTGAGTGGGAAGAAAAACAGTATTCAGAAGCAAACGGACGTTTCGTTCGCGGCGTCGCCAAGTTCCGTAATTGGGTCACCGCAACGGGAGATGCCGGGCCAAGTGGTGAAGCTGGTTTTAAAGCCGAAGCAGGTCGTTATCACCTGTTTGCAGCACTGAACTGCCCTTGGGCGCATCGCACTCTGATTTATCGAAAAGTCAAAGGACTGGAAAACGTGGTGGGTTTGTCTTTGGTGGCACCACTTCGCACCGAGCAAGGTTGGGTGTTCGATAACACCGAGGAACGCTTTACCGACAATTTGCTCGGGCTTGAAGCCATGCACCAGCTTTATGTGAAGTCGAATCCCGATTTTACCGGCAGAGTCACGGTGCCTGTGCTTTGGGATAAAAAGACCCAAACCATTGTGAGCAATGAATCGTCGGAAATTATCCGCATGTTCAACAGTGCGTTTAACGAGATTACCGGTGATACGCAGGACTTCTATCCGGAAGCGTTGGCTAAAGAGATTGATGAAACCAACGACTGGATTTTCAACACGGTCAACAATGGCGTGTACAAATCCGGGTTTGCCAGAACGCAGGACGCGTATGACGAGGCAGTCACTGCGTTATTTGCATCACTTGAAGAGATTGAAGCGCGTCTTGGCAAGCAAGCGTTCTTGCTGGGTGATGCCATTACCGAAGCAGACTGGCGATTGCTACCGACATTGGTCCGGTTTGATGTGGGTTACTTCACCGCCTTCAAGTGCAACCTGAAAGCACTGCGGGATTACCCAAATATCTCAGCGTATTTGAAAACACTGGTACAGCAGCCTGGTGTGAAAGACACCATAGATTTGGATATTTATCGCCGAGGCTATAACTCGAAAAGCCCACTTAGAAATCCGCACGGTATCGTGCCCGTTGCGCCATACGTGAGCTTTCTGGATTAAACCAACAGCAATCAACGCAAGGAGGATCCATTATGTTGTTCTCAACCAAAAACAAAGAAAGACGCTTCAACGCGGCAACAGAAATGTCTGCGTTGGTCAATGACGAAATGCAGCGCGACAGCGCATTCCACCCGAACCTTGGTGGCGTCACTCAAGGCGGTATGTCGAACCATTACCCAATGACGATTATGTCGCTGCAGGGATTAGGCGCGACTGATAATGAAATCAAAGCATTCCGCAGCAGCTGGCCACGTTACCGTGCACGTATTGAAGAAGATCTTCACCTGCGCGATACCGGTGTCGTGACCGAAGAGAATTGGACGGAATACCTGGGGAAAGCGGAATACCTTGCCGATTTCCAACGTCTTTTCTTCGAAGGGCAGGAAGCAGCGAACGACCAAACTGCGTATCTGATGGCCGTACTTGAAAAGCTGCAATACGCGCTGCCGATGGGTCTGTTTCACCCGGTGATCCGTTTGAGTTTTGCCATTATGCATGGCGACAAAGGGCTGATTGCAGATGCCTTAGCGTACTGGGCGATCCGCTTTGAAGACATGTACAAGCGCATGTTGCCACCGCGCATTGATATGTCAGCACAGTCTATTACTGCAGAAGCGCAATGGCTGAAAGTGCATGCTGCCAAACCTGAAATCACCCGTTTCGGTGGTAGCTTGCAAATCTGCGAGATGCTCTGCTCAGACACCGTGCTTCATGATATTTCGGTAGCAGATGAGTTCTTTATTACTGAAGAAAACATCGAGCTGAAAATGCGTGAAATTGGTGACCGGGCGATTGGTTTGTACCTGTATGAACCTGCGTTGACTACGCTTCATGCTGTTACGAGCTTTCAGGCGCTGGCAGACATCACCAAGCGTGTACTGGCAGAAGGGAATGGTTATCGTCCTTTACTGGCTGAACTATGGCAACGTTACTGGATATGGTTAACGGGTCTTTACATCGAGAAAGGTTATCCGAAAACCCTGCCGACGTTGGATGAAGATGAGCTGGCTTACGTGAATGCCATCGACTGGGCAGATATCGCCAGTGGGATCCGTAAAGTGCCGGAAGTGCATGCTATTAAGATGGTATTCAGCTGCAAATGGCTGTTTGAAGAACTGGATGCAAATCCATTATTTAAAGCTTCAGCCATCAATGTGTTGGCGGATCACACCCATGTGAAGCCAGTGAAATTAAGCTGATAAATGTGCAGATCTGCAAAAATAGAAGTGTAGATAAAAGAGCGGGCATTGCCCGCTCTTCTTTTGCGGAAACGCTAGTTAAAGCTCGACGAGATTTGTCATTGAATCAAGGAAATTGAGGACGCCTCCTGAGCTTTTTCTGTCTTGCTCAGTTCTGACTACCCCTGCGGCCTGATAGCATTGCTCGACAATATTCTGCTCCGATACTTCTTTGCATGCACTGAATGTCTGCGCTGCCAGCTTCTCATTTTCCTGGGCTTTATAGGTTTTGATGTATTCAGGATAAAAAGGCATCTCAACACCCAAAGACTTCTTCCCGGTATCTAAAACACTTTTCGCTTGCTTGGGTTTACCCACAGAACGATAGGCCTGAGCTGCCATATTGAACGTTTGGATAGAAGCATAATCCCAATGTTTGATAAGGTTTAGGTTAGCCAGTGCTTTTTGAGCGTTACCCTGCTTAAGACGAACGGTGTAGAAAGCTAGGCGTGGATATGGATGGTTTTTGGTTTGCCCTCTAACCGCTTTTTTGGCCAGCTTTTCTGCATCTTTAAGACGGCCAGCTTCGATAGCGCGGAATGCTTCGGAGGCATACCAATAATTTTCTGTAATCGCCTTACTCTTTCCTGAATTGAGGTTTTTGTTAAGCGACTTTTTATCAAGTGGTTTCTTGCGCTCCTTTCGGTATTCCCGTTTGACGTAATGGGCAAGATCGACCTCTCTTTCTTTCGGGGAATTGTGCCTCTCAGCAAAGCTTTGTAACAGACGGGTAGAGGCTTCGTTTGCAGCCATATAAAGCAATGATTCTGTGTTTAAACCCGAAATGTTTTTTCCCGCGTCAGATGCAAAACTGACAAAAGATTGGAAATCCGCCTTTTTGGCTGCAAGCTGCTGTTCATTGAACGTTTGACTACTGGCCATACGCTGCATTACCACGCTATAGGCTGAAGGGGAGTAACCTGCAGATGTCATTAAGTCGATACCAAGAAGGTCTGCCTCATCTTCGTCCAAACGACTCATCGAGGAGCTTAGAACATCCCTGCTGAGCCTGTTAATTGTCAGTCCAGCTTTGTAGATATCACCGATGGTTCCCGCTGTTTTATCTGAAGTGGCATAGTTAACTTTCAGACCTGTCGCTGTTTTAGTGGTATTCACATCCTGAAAACTGGCAGTAACCATAGCGACGTTTGCTGCTTTAGAAACCAACGCTTTTTGCTTGGCAAAGTACTCATTAGTTTCGTTGTGCTGCAACAGGATATGGGACAATTCATGGGCAATAATAAAGGCGATTTCATCTTCTGACTCCGCATCGGCAAGCACGCCAAGCGAAATCATAATGGTGTCTTTGCTTGCACTGGCTGTGTAAGAGCGGTCAGTGGTAATGGATATATAAATTGGGTGCTCAGGATCTTCTCCCCATGCTGACAGCATTTTGTTCAAAATACTGTTGAGGTATCGATGTGCATAAGGGTTACGCATTAGATCTTTATCCGAAGCCGACCTAACGCCAGCGATACTGGCATCAGGCTCCTGTTCAGCTTCTGCCTTAGCACTGTTTTTTTTTGTGGCCTCTTGCGAACTTGCATTGGTCTCTTGTTCGATAAATTTGCCTTCGAAAGATGCGTAGGTGCTGCCAGTCAATGTCGCCAGCCCACAACCGGGCAATAAGAGCAGTGTCATCGTTAAAAATAAGGCTCTGTTCATTGTTTAGCACCCCTCGCCAAGCCCATAGGTAGCAAAAACTTCCTTATCACTTTTGCGTGAGATTTTTTGGTCAGTGCAGATAACTGAAGCCAATGCTTTCTGATTCAACTCAACTTCGGTTTGATGTATCCATTTTTCTTCGTCTTTGACGACGAACTTCAACATACCTTCATTTTCATCAAAGGCGACAACGGGGATAGGGCTCTTCGTAGGGTCTGGGAGTGTTTTGGCCGGTACATCCTGACAGTTGTAGTCGTTGTCACAGATCTCTACTTCATCCATCAGAAAATCTATGATTTTTACCTCTTTCGCTTGAGCAACAGATAAGCCCAAAGGGAAACACAACAGTGAAATAACTAGAGTGAGTGCTTTCATTTTGCCTCCTTGAAAATGACATTTTGCTTTCGCTTAACCTTACGTTTGGCAAGTCGATAGCTGACTTTAGATTTTCGTAGTGCGGTTTCATTGATCTTTTGGAGCCGCTTCTTGAGCGACTCGAGCATGAAGTAAAAGAAAATGGGTATATCCAGCAGCAGAATCAAAGGGAGCGCGTACCAATTTGATACACCTATATCGAAGAGTTGGTCAGAGAACAGGATGGTTAGGAAAATGAGTGCTGCAACAAAAAAGAAGGGTTTCAGGCCAGATAGAGTGCTCGTCTTTCCTTGCTGTTGGTTTTCAAGGTGTGAGTATCGATACCAAATGACGGTAAAGAGCACGCTGATTTGAATCGTGATTTCGAATATGTCGGCGATGCTGAGATTAAACAGCCCGATGGAAGATGGGACATTCCAATAGCTTGTGCCTTTTTGGAGGAGGTTTTCTAAGGCCATTGCATGGTTATAGACACCTGGCAGCTTTCCGTGAACAGGAGATATTACGGTGTCGGTTCCACCACTAAGGTGGTAGCCAAATAATACTAGCTTGTTTTCAAGCGCTTCTCGCAATAGCGGGGATTTCGACGCGCCGGGTTGGAATAGCGAACTGGCTGAAATCGTGAGGACGGGAGGACATTTATTTCTTAGCTTTGCATCCAGCTTTTCTTCGGGTAGCACCCCTTGTACCAGTAATACCCAAAGGGTATCCAACATGCTGCTGATATTACTGTGGTTAGTGTTTGTGCATGCTTCACCTACATGACGGAACTCATTTTGTCGATTATCAAATTTATTCGACCACTGTATGACCATAGAGTTTTGAAAGGAGCTATCACTCAAATCATTTGGGCAAGGAGCGTTAACTCCTTGACAGAATACCCGGTAAAGAGCCAAAGCAGCTGAAGGTGTGACCCTGTTATGTGCCTCTACGTAAAGCGGATAGTAATGCTTCTCACCACTCCACGAAACAGAGACGAAATCTGAGACATTGTTGAGCCTTGATCTCAAGGAGGAAGGGTTTTCCAACCGGGCTGGTGAGTCGTACTCAGGGTCGCTTGCCATGAATACGGGAAAAGGACTTTTCTTGATAGTTTTTAGCCAACGCTCCAGCCGCTCGGAATGTTGATGGTGTTGGAGTATGTCGAAAAATACGGCTTTTGGCTGATGGAAGCCAGACACCTTTAAGAGAGTCGCCAGATTAGTGTAATTAACAGGGAAACGTTCGGTTTCTTCTAAAAAGGCTTCATCAATCAGCACTACAGTGACGTGGTCGGAAACCGACTCACTGAAGAAAGGTGAAAGTAAACGAAGTATATGATCTTCATAGTGCTTTTCTGCCGAAACCCTGATTCCTAGAGGGTCAACAATAAAAACTGCAACAATAAAAAATCCTGTAAACAGAGTTTTGACTATGACCGACATATAAAACGATATTTGTTGACAATAAGCAAAAAGCTTATGCCTAACTATCTAGTCTTTCATGTCTTCTGACAAAATAGTTAACTGTAATCGGACTTATTCGAGATGACTTTTTTGTCAATTACATCTAACTGATGGGGTGGTCAAATAGTGAGCTCTAGTTATTCTCAGTATAAGAGCGTTGGGTTGGTGAAAACTGGGAACAAAAAGAGCGGGCATTGCCCGCTCTTTTCATTTCAGAAGTTGGATTAACGCTTTTGCTTTTTCGCCTGGTTGGTCAGGTCAAAATCAAACTCATCTGGGAACAGCACTACACCTTCCAGATCGGTGTTTGGGAAAGCCACGATTGAAAGCTCATCGTCCAAAAGACCGTTGGTCCAGCGGCTGTGCCATTTATTGAGGCCAATTGGTTCAGGTTTGCAGTGTTCCCACTCGCCGGTTGCCCATTCTTGCGCGAATTCTTCATTTGGCCACACAGGCACACAGTCTTCGTCTTCGGTGTTGAGCATCACACAACCATGCTCATCGGTCAGGATCCAGATTTCGCGGTTTTCCACCACTTCCTTCACCAGATATTTGTAACGTTGGTCTACGTCGAATTTCAGGATTTCAGCAATGCGTTCCTGAGTCAGCGTCTTTGCCATTTTGATTTCCACCGGGCAATAAGTTAAGAGTGGCATTATCGCAAGATGCGAGTGTAAAAGCGATCATACCATAACTGGTCTTTATTCGCGGGCGACTAAGCCCGTTTCAAAGAACACAACAGTTGTGTATCGGTCCGCTTCATGGTGTAAGGATGACAAATAGATAGAGAACTGCTTTTCCCCCGACTTTTCCGAACCGGTAATATTAAATTTCGGCGTTTCGTTACTGGAGATGCAAGCCATAATTTCGCTGGTCGTTTCTTCAGAAAAAAGGGTGTTAAGGTGCCGGATATCGGAAAGCTTCTCTTCAGAATGTACTTTTGCAAACTGATTGGCTCTAATGATTTTTTTATTCTTAATTAACAAGATGCCATATTTATTTTCACTCAAAAATAAACGGGTGTAGATGTCGTCTTCTAGATGTTTTCGCTCCTCGATATCTATCTTCGTGACATCCTGATTTATTTCGAATGCGCCGAGAAAATCGTTATCGCTGTTATAAATGGGTGCGGCATAAGAAATGATTTTTTTGAAGTTGCCATCGAGAGATTTAATGGTGATGACTTTAGGGTCTATGGCCTGCTTATTCTCAATTGCCATTGAAAGTGGACGTTCAGAAGCTTTGAGTAAATGGCCGTCTTCGGTACTCCAACTTTGTGTCGTCTGGTAGTGCTCTAGTTTGGCAAAGGTGGAGCCTCCCCAAATGCGTTCGGCTTCTGGGTTGATGAGATTAATGACGCCTTTTTCATCTGTTCCCCAATACCCTACCGGGATAGATTCCAGAATACGTCTCAGCAATAGTTCTTTCTTCTCAAGTGCTTTTTCTACCTCTTTCCTTTCCGTGATTTCAGAGCATATACCAATGACTTTTGTCGGCCTGTTTGAAGCATCGAAGTATAGCTTTGCTTTTGAATTGAACCATTTAAGTATGCCTTTTGATGTGACTGAAGAGAAATCCCAGGAGTGTGGTTCATCTGCACCAAACACATGTAAGAGCTCTTCAAGGGCCATGTCAGCATAAGGGAGCATACAATTGGGAAGGTTTTTATCCTCGACACCAAAAAAATCAGCAGCATTGGAAGAGCACTCGACTGAACCTGTCAGAACATTCCATTCCCAAGTAATAATATCTGCCATTTCATGGGCTTGCCTCATGCGCGCTTCACTTTCCATGATCTGGTTCAGATACTCTCTACGCATGTCTTTGGCATTGGATTCGTTGTGCGAGATTTGCTGGACGCTTTCTACGGCTTCATCACCATATCGCAACCATATCCAATTGACTTTCAGATGGTCAGCAAGGCTTCTTAGATTGCCATATTCAATTTGTCCGCCCTTGGTCCAACGGTTCACTGAAGGAATAGAGGTTCCGATAGCCGCTGCAACTTCAGCCTGAGTTTTATTTTGTTGTTTAAGCAAGGATTTTAAACGCTCGCCGAAGTTGTCTTTTTTCATATTCGTCCTCAAGCGGCATTTAGAAGATTAGGAGAATGAAATACTAGCATGAAGTATCGGAAATTAAAGGGTAATTTCTTATTGAGTAATTTATTACTTGACGAGTAATTTTTTTGATTATATAGGTTATTGTACGGTTTAAATGGCAGTGAATTATGAAATAAAAAGCATATTAAAGTGCATGTTTAATACTGGAGAATATTATGAAAACAAGAGTAATCATGACGTTATGTCTGACTGCTGTCGCTGCAAATGTTCAAGCTCATGGAGTAAAAGTCCCGTCTGATAGCAAGAGCCTTCAAATATTCAAAGATGTGCCCTCAATGCAAATAGCGTCAATGAATGAGCCCGGCGTGAACGCCTATTTTGAAGATATTGTTGGCTCCGCTGATCCCAACGCGCCTATTGCCTGCGGTATCTTCAAAATTGAAAAGGGTAACCCTCTTGTTTACACCTACGACTATGACGACAGCAAAGTGATTCTGGATGGACACATTTATTTTTCTGATGGTAACCAGAAGGTTAAAGGAGAAGTCGGCGACGTATTGTTCTTCCCGAAAGGCTCAACAATCACTTTCTCGACGGATGATTCAGGACTGGCTTATGCCTGCGGACAAAGGAAGTTGTTCTAGAGACGATGGTAACTATCACTAGAAATAGGACTTTAGGGAGAGAAGGACATGAAGTTATCCCTAGCAAAATCAACCTTTGCTGCCGTCGCATACCTTTCTTACGGAGCCGCAGCACTGGCAGTTGAGAACTTAACAGATCTGACCCATAACGACCCGTTTTTTTACACCAGTGATCAAAATATTAAGGCGGATAATGACGTCAAAGTTTTACTTGGCATAGGGCGTCCAAACCGAACACATTCTCAGATCCCCCATCTTCCCGTATACATGGGATACATGAACACCAATTCGACCTATCGGTTTGTGAATATTGCCGAACAGGTATTTACCATGATTGGTGAGGGCAAACATGGTCTTTGGCGTGTACAGGAAAATGGGAACGTCAGGCTGTACCGGCGGCGCAACGCCGAGGGGATTCAGCCCGGAGGTGATTTATATGCGGAAGAAGCCGTTAAGAAAATAGGCAATGAATACGGCTATTATTTGGAGGATGAAAGCTGGTCTGGGTACAAATATCCTGATGAAAAACTGAGCGAAAGCGGTAATCTCAATTACATCGATGTTCCCATTACTCACCCCATCTTCAAGGGCAAATACGCCAACCATGAGCCAATCGACCTATCAAACTGGTATTGCACCATGTCTGGTAACGACTTCCCCTATGCCAAGAAAGCAATGGATTTTGCCTTTAGTCAGGAAGCA
Organism: Grimontia sp. AD028; assembly: GCF_000973155.1. NCBI lineage: Bacteria > Pseudomonadati > Pseudomonadota > Gammaproteobacteria > Vibrionales > Vibrionaceae > Grimontia > Grimontia sp. AD028. The sequence goes on from NZ_LASY01000035.1 coordinate 72,354, forward strand.
GCTAACCAAATAGGACCTCTCGGTAAAAGAGCGGGGCTTGATGTAAAGGAAAACTACCTCAACGTGCTCAGGCTCGATCATTTTCCCGATGCTAAGTCCTGGGTGAATGTTGGGCAGGAAGGAAAAGATACGTCTTTTGTTGAGTGGAAAGCGATTGATACCTCTAAAACTCATGTGGAGTACTACCTGGTTGAGCGTACTTTCTTCAACAAGCCTTACCTTTTTTTGACGGCCGTTTACGATAACCTCAATAACGCAGATCACCAGTACGTCAGGCCTGATGGTGCGTATTACGCGTCTTTAACTGATGCAGGCAAGCTAAAAACTGAAGTGACCATGGCGCCAAGGTTTAACTTGCTTGGCGGGAGTGAAGGAGAAGCCATTGGTTTGCCAATCTATGGTGTTCACCATCCTAACCGGGCTGTATTTGGTGGGGGTGGGGCATGTCCCCTTAAAGGTGGAGATTGGGGACGTTACCCTGATACGGCTGGTGGTGCGGGTTGGCCCACGCAATATGAGGAAGTGACGCCGCTCTGTGATGCTGTGCTTCTCGACATCAAGTTTTACACCAATCTTGATGGGCGTTCATGGAACGACCCGAACAAATATCTGGCCAATGCAGGATTTGGGACAGAAACCGTGACCTATAAGATGCAGCCCGGTGAATACGGTGTATTTACGGACGACTATCACACCTCGAAAGGCATTAAAAACCCTGACAGTCAGCATGTGCCGGAGAAGTTAGAACTCACCTATCCGGCGGTCTCAGAGCCAGTTGGCTACAATGAGCCCCCTGCGGGAAATGTGATGCTGGGAATGATCCCCAGTGAACAGAGTACTTGTCGGCCAGTACTCGCCAAAAAATGAGCAACACCATTTTGCGAAGGTATGAGCGGGTATGCAGTTGATGCCCGCTTTTTTATGCCCCAGCGTCCAGCACTCCTGTAAGTATGTGGGGATGCATTGAGAACATGTTTGCAACAATATCATCAATGCGTTTTCTGCCGTTGTCTCGGCCAAGCCAGCGTTCACTGGGCTGGTCGATTTCCATTCTATGAATGACTGTCGTCGGAGGTCTGCTCAAAAACCAGATTTCATCTGCCAGCGAAATCGCTTCACGAAGGTCGTGGGTGACAAACACCATAGTCGATTGTTGGCGCTGCCATAGCGCAATAAGTTGTTGCCTCAGTTGATCGGCTGTCGGGGCGTCAAGCGAGGTAAAAGGCTCGTCTAGCAGCAGTAGTTCTGGGTGATAAACGAATGCTCGGGCAATACTGACTCGACGCTGCATGCCACCTGAAAGCTGAGCAGGATAGCTATCCAACTTATCAAGAATACCCATGGCACTGAGAGTTTCCTGAATGGCGGGATTGTTCTTCCCAGCTATCAGTTCAAGGTTTTCCTTGGCAGTGAGCCAAGGCATCAACCTCGGCGATTGGAAAATGTAACCCACCCTCGGTTTTTCTTCGGATACATTAGAAAAGCCGATCTCTCCTTTCTGTGAGCTTTCCAACCCTGCAATCATGTTGAGTAAGGTGGATTTACCACAACCTGAAGGGCCAACAATCGCGGTGATTTTCCCAGGTTTTATTTGACCACGCAGTGAGCCCAGCACTGGCGTTTCAGAACCATAGTTTTTTTCTTCGATATTGAGCGTAATGGATATCATGCCCGCCCCCTTGAGACGACTTTGTCGAGCGGGCGGAAAATCAATGCTTCGAGCAGGAATATCACGGTTACAAACGCAAAGGTATAGGCAAGAATCCCGGCAATATCGAAAAACTGGAACATGGTGTGAAGCTTGAATCCAACACCATTGCTGCGACCTAACAGCTCTACAACCAGCACGATTTTCCAGATCAGTGAAAGTCCGGTACGTGCGGAAGCCATGATGTATGGATGAAGCTGGGGTAGGAAGACGTTAAGAAAGCGCTTAGTTGGGGGAAGGCGGAACACCTTGGCAACATCCATCAAGTCATTATCAATCACCCGCGCCCCTTCGCGGATCATCGCAACAACGGTGGGGATCTTGTTCAGCGCTACGGCAGTAACGGCCGCGGTTTCCACCAGACCAATGCTCAGGTAGCAAAGCAAGATTGTCACAAGAGCAGGGATATTGAGGGCAAGAATCAATAAGGGATCTGATAGCTCATTGAGCCTTGGAAAGCGACCCATCATGATGCCAAATATCACCCCGAGCACCATGGAAATAATGAAACTCAGAAATACGCGCCAAAGCGTGATGCCAAGATGAGAAAGCATCTGCTCATTGAGTAGCTCAAAAACAAACGCGTTGTAGACCTGAACAGGCGTTGGGTATTCGGCGCTGTTAACCAGCGCCGCTGACCACTGCCAGAACACCAGCAGTAGAATCGGAAGGAGATAGCGTTGGTAGCCTGGTAAGCGCACTCGTCAGCAAATCCTCTTTGATATTTGGCTATGGTTGTAGCCAAAAGGTGCCGTCACTCAGTGAGGTTGATTCACCCACGAGTTTTGGCCCACCCTCTTTAGCGAGAATATCGAAGATCTGAGCTGCCGCTCTCAGCTGCTCGTCGCCGAAAGTCCCTGAGAACCCTCTGCGATAAGCAGCTTTCAACGCATTGAAAACGTCGTCATTCTCCGCTTTAGTGAGCGGTCGTATAACATCCCATTCTTGATCCGAAGCGCGTAGCAATGCTCTCGCTTCTGCGGATGTTTTCAAAAACGCTGAAACAAGAGATGGGTTCGCATTCGCCCACTTTTCATCGAACACCCAGCCAAGCATAGGCACTTGAGTGTTGATCCCTAAGCCTTCAACGATTTCATCAAGGCTAATAACGGGCTGGAATCCAGCCGCTTTGAGCCTTGCGCCGTAATGCCAGAAGTTGATACCGACTGGGACTTTGTTTTGCATCAGAAGTTTGTTTAACAGCGGGGGCGCGACAAACTGTTGTTCAGTCAGTTCGCTGATGGCTTTGTCTTCTTTGGCTTCGCAATAGGCTTGGTAAAGAAGCCAGGTTTTGTCGACAGAACCACCCGCTATCCCGAGTGTTTCTCCGCTGATATCACAGGGAGAAGAAAGGGTTAAATTCGAAGCGGCATACACGCCACCTGCGGTGGCAGATGTCGGAGAAAGCGTATAGGTTTTGCCTGCCGCTCGTTGTCTACTGACCCAAACCCAGTCGGAGAATATGACATCGACGGCGTCACCTTGTAAGGCCACGGAAGACGCGTTTTTCGAAGCCAGCGGCGTAATATCTAAAACAAAGCCAGCTTTCTCGTCCAGTTTGTGGCGTTTAATAACGTCCATTTCCCAGTTAATGGTACCGAACTTTAGAACCCCGACTTTAACCACTGGGAATTCGTTCGCGAGCGCTGAGAAAGATGTTGCTATCAGGACGGTGGCGGAGAACAGACTACGTATTAACGCAGCGGAGAACATTCTAACCATGACGGTTAACCTCTTGATTCCGGTGGCAACAGATTTAAAACTAAGCAGTTAAGTGTTTATGCACAATGCTACTTTGTGACGAAAAAACACAATTGCTGTGTTGGAACAGTTGTAGGCATGTTGTTTTTGTTCAATGTGAGCGAGGCACTTGTGCCTCGCTCCAAAGGTCAACATACCCCAAGAAAAAAGACCATTGACCGAATAGGACCTGAGAGGAGGAGATTATCAATGGGTTTCGCGAAAAGGGTTAACTTAATGTGCAATCATCACATGCCTTATGGCGGTGTAATCATCCAATGCATACATCGACATATCTTTGCCATAACCCGAGCGTTTCATGCCGCCATGGGGCATTTCATTGGTCAACATAAAATGGGTGTTTATCCAGGTGCAGCCATATTGAAGCCTTGCTGCCGTTGCCATGGCTTTACTGACATCGCGGGTCCAGATAGAAGAAGCTAAGCCGTAATCTGAGTCATTCGCCCAGGCTACGGCATCTTCAACATCTGAAAAACGTGTCACCGAGACCACAGGTCCAAAGACTTCCTTTCGGACTATTTCATCACTTTGTAGCGCACCGGCGATGACAGTGGGTTCATAGTAAAAGCCATTCCCCGGTAGAGTTTTCCCACCTGTCACAACGTCAATATGTTTTTGGTTGGAAGCGCGCTCCACAAAGCTGGCGACGCGCTCTCGCTGGCGATGTGAGATAAGCGGACCAATATCGTTTGTCTCGTCATCATCATTGTTGTACTGGATGGTGCTGACGGCAGCGCTGAGATCCGCTACTAATTTCTCGTAAACGCTGTCACCGACATAAATACGGCAGGCGGCCGTGCAGTCCTGTCCTGCGTTGTAGTAACCAAAGTCTTTGAGTCCGGCAACCACGAGATCAATGTCCGCATCGTCAAATACAATAACAGGCGCTTTGCCGCCCAGTTCTAAATGTGTCCGTTTTACAGACTTACTCGCTGCTTCCATCACCTTCTTGCCGGTCGCAATATCACCGGTGATTGAAATCATATCAACGTCAGGGTGATTGATAAGTGCATTCCCAACAGTTTCACCGCGGCCAAGCACCACATTGACGACACCTTCAGGTAGCTCGCTGGCGAGAATATTAACAAGATGCAGGGCGGTGAGTGGTGTTTGTTCTGAAGGTTTGAACACAACGGTATTACCACCACCAATGGCGGGTGCCAGCTTCCAAGCGGCCATCATCAGTGGGTAATTCCACGGTGCAATTGAGGCGACAACACCGACAGGATCACGGCGTAACATCGAGGTGAACCCTTCCAGATACTCTCCGGCCGCCGTGGTGGTTGTGCACCTTACTGCGCCTGCAAAGTAGCGGAAGCAGTCAACGATAGCAGGAATTTCATCATTGAGAACCGCACCATAAGGTTTCCCGCAATTGAGCGATTCAAGTCGCGCAAACTCTTCAGCAGAGGCTTCGATGCGGTCGGCAATTTTCAGCAAGCATGCCGATCGCTCCGCAGGCGTTGTGCGCGACCAGTGCGTAAAGGCTTTTCGGGCCCAAAAGACCGCGCGGTCAATTTGATCTCTGGAGGCTTCCGGCAGCTCAATGATGGTTTCCCCATTTCTTGGGTTCAGTATGGTTTCTTTCGCATCCTGGCCAGCTTCTATGCTTTTACCAATCAACATGTTTGTGTCCATGAATCCTCCTCACTTTCCTTGTCCGCCAATGTGGCTGCCTTCACGCGTCACGTAATAGGCGATAAGAATTGGTAGAAATGTCACCAGAACGACGACCATAGCAACAACGTTGGTGACGGGTCTTTGCCTTGGTCGCACAAGCTCTTCCAACATCCAGATGGGCAGTGTGGCTTGCTGTCCTGCAGTAAATGTGGTGACGATAACTTCGTCAAATGAAAGGGCGAATGCCAACATGCCACCTGCCAATAATGCGGTGGCGATATTGGGCAAAATCACGTATCTGAAGGTCTGGAAGCTGTTTGCACCCAAATCCATAGAAGCTTCAATTAATGCGCCTGAGGTCCGGCGAAAACGCGCTACCGCGTTGTTGTAAACCACAACAATACAAAAGGTGGCGTGGCCCAATACGATCGTCCAATAGGAAAACGGAATGTCAGCCAGATTGAACGCTGAGCGAAGGGCAATCCCCGTAATAATGCCTGGCAGTGCGATAGGCAAAATCACCAACAGGGAAATGGTTTCGCGCCCAAAGAAGCGAGATCGCGAAACTGCTGCCGCACAGAGTGTTCCCAACACCATGGCGATGATGGTTGCCAAGCTGGCGACCTTTAGCGAAAGGGTCAGCGCCTCCCAAACATCAGGGCGGTTCCAGGTCACCTCAAACCAGCGCAGCGTGAAACCTGGTGGCGGCCACTGGTAGCTCTTTTCTTCAGTCGTAAACGCGTAGACAAATATCAACAGAATAGGCAGGTGCAAAAAGGCCAGCCCACCGAAAGCGGCGACTTTCAACAACCAAGGTGCTTTGGGGGAAGAATTAGAGTGCATTGAAAGCCCCCATGCGCTTCGCGCCCATTAGATAGAAACCCATGATCACGATTGGGACCACCGAAAAGGCTGCGGCAAGAGGAATATTTCCGGCAGTGCCTTGGTGAGAGTAAACGGCTTGCCCGATAAACAGGCGGGATGAACCGATGATCTGAGGGATGATGTAATCCCCCAGTGTCAGTGAAAACGTAAAGATCGAGCCCGCGACCATACCTGGGAGCGCCAAAGGGAGCAGCACATGGCGGAACGTCTGAAGTGGCTTTGCGCCCAGATCTGAGCTGGCTTCCAGCATACTCGACGGCACGCGTTCAAGCGAAGCTTGCAAGGGCAAGATCATGAAGGGTAACCAGACATAGAGGAAGACCAAAAAGGTTCCTGTATAACTCACAGACAGCGAGTTACCGCCAATGATGGGTATTGAAAGGTAGGCGTTAAGCAACGCATCAAGGTGCAGTTGGGTAAGCAGCCAGTTAAGAATGCCTTCTTTGGCGAGGATGAGTTTCCATGCATACACCTTGACCAAATAGCTCGACCAAAGTGGGAGCATCACCCCGAGATAGAAGAGGGCCTTCCATTTCCCATGCGCGTAGCGGGCAGCAAAGTAAGCAACGGGAAAAGCAATGATCGCAGCGCCAAGTGTTACAAATGCCGCCATAGATACGGTACGGACAATAATGTCGAGGTTGGCGGCGCTGAAAAGTTCGCCGTAGGTTTTCAGTGTAAATTCGTACTGAATCAGTCCGGTGAACTCATCGATGGAAAAGAAACTTTGGATGAGAAGTGCAAACAAACTGCCCAGATAGACGACGCCCAGCCAAAGTACTGGGGGGCCAAGAAGAATCGCGAGCAAAACGCTTGGCTTTCTCCAAAGTAAATCCGAGAAGCTGACCAAGAACCCTTTTGAAGCTGCACGGGATGTTGTGGCAGTGGAGGCTTGATGATTCATTTGGCCTCCATCAAGTGCAGGTCGGTGGGCTGCCAGTTCACGCGAACCTGCATACCTTCTTCTGGCAGCGCCGACGAAGACGGCGCGAGCAACGAGAGGGCGTAACCTTCAACATTCAGGCTTATCTTTGTCATCACCCCTAAGAAGCTTCTTCCTGTGACCGTGGCGCGTAGGCCTCCTTCATTCACGAGGTTAACGGCTTCTGGCCGCAGGCTTGCCCATCGTGATTGTCCGCTCAGACGTTCAACAAATTGCGGTGGCAAAATATTGGATGAACCCACGAAGTCGGCGACAAACCTTGACGCGGGATGACGATAGATGCCTTCCGGTGAGTCTACCTGCATGGCACGCCCTTCTGAGAAAACCGCAATCCTGTCAGCCATGGAAAGTGCTTCACTTTGGTCATGGGTAACAAGCACAAAGGTAATGCCCAATTGACGTTGCAGCGATTTCAACTCTTCCTGCATTTGCTCCCTGAGCTTGAGATCAAGCGCACCGAGAGGTTCATCAAGAAGCAGTACACGGGGCTTGTTGACCAGTGCACGTGCCAGGGCGACGCGCTGACGTTGCCCACCGGAAAGTGCAGCCGGGCGTCGGTCTGAAAAACCATGAAGCTTAACCATCTCCAGCGCACTTTCAGCTTCCCGGTAGCGTTTGCTTTTTCCAACGCCAGCGATCATCAATCCATAAGCCACGTTATCGATAACGTTGAGGTGAGGAAAGAGCGCATAGTCCTGAAACACGGTATTTATCTGTCGCTGGTAGGGCGGAATGCCTGACACACTTTCACCGAATAGCCTGATATCTCCAAAGGAGGGCTGTTCGAAGCCTGCAATAAGGCGAAGACTGGTGGTTTTCCCTGAGCCTGAAGGACCAAGTAAGGCAAAGAATTCACCTTCTTCGATAGACAGGGTTAGATCATCAACAGCCTTAACATCGCCGTAGCAACGTGAAACCGATTGGAAACTCACAGCATCGGACATCGTTACCTCCTTGTGTCCGGGGAATCCTTGAAGGTGGCCTTAACGGCCACCTATCACACCAATGTAATCAGATACCCAACGGTAGTAGGGCACGCACTGACCTTGGCTCTTACACTTGGAGACAGGGGTTTGCCAGAACTTAATGCGGTCAAACTCTTCCATTCCGTTGAGTTTGCAACCTGCGGCAGTTTGCATGCCGCGGCCATCTGTACACGCTGCGGGTACACTGGGGTTTGCGCCAAACCATACTGAGAGATCGCTTTGAAGGTTCGAAGCAAGGGTATGTTCCATCCAAAGGTATGCACAGTTAGGATTGTCAGCGTCAGCGTGCATCATGGTGGTATCCGCCCAACCTGTGGCTCCCTCAACTGGGATGGTTGATGAAATAGGCTGTTTGTCTGCAGCGAGCAGATTGACCTGGAATGGCCAAGAGCCTGAGGCCACCATGCCTTCATTCTTAAAGTCGTCAATCTGGATGAAGGCATCATGCCAGTAGCGGGAAACTAATTTTCTTTGCTGTCTGAGTAAATCAAGCGCCGCGTTGTATTGTTCCTGATTGAGCTCGTAAGGGCTGGTGATGCCAAGCTCAGGTTTATGATGCATCAGATAGTTGGCGGCATCTGCGATGTGTATTGGTCCATCGTAGGCTTGAACACGTCCCTTGTTGGTGTTCCCATCTGGCAGTGTGACTTCCTCGAAAACCACATCCCAACTGGCTGGCGCTTCCTTGAAAACGTCCTTGTTGTACATCAATACGTTGGGTCCCCACATGTAGGGAGTCCCGTAATGTGTGCCATCAACGGTATGCCAAGGCGCGTTTTGCAATCGCTTGTCGACTGTCTTCCAGCTTGGGATCAGGTCAATATTGACGGGTTGCACGCGCTTACCCGCAATCAACCGCAAAGAGGCGTCGCCAGAGGCAGTGACCAAATCAAATCCACCTTCGTTCATTAAGGCGACCATTTCGTCTGATGTGTTGGCAGTTTTGACGTTTACCTTACAGCCTGTGGCTTTTTCAAACCCCGTGACCCAATCAAAATCAGGGGATGTCTCACCGCGCTCAATATAGCCCGGCCAGGCGACAATGTTTACCTGACCTTCGGGTTTACCGATCTTGGTGAGTGCATCTGCTGTCGCAGCGCTCGAGGCGGCGAAAATGAAAGTGGAAGCGATAAGTGCGGTAATCCTTGTCTGATTCATTTCCTTTCTCTCCCTGTGTACTTCTCAAAAAACGAAAGTCGGAATCAACCTTTAGAAGCTTTGTTTTTTGAGCACACATTTACAAATGGGATATCCAGAAGAGAGGTATAGGAAAATCCGATACCAGAAGTAACTACAGGAAAAATAGATTTTTTATCGTGAGCGCTGTTTGTGATGAGACTGGGCGACGTTGATAAAACCTTGAACGTGAGGTTGGAGTTTTGAGCCTTTTCGCCACACCACACCAATTCGGATAACAGGGAGCGAGCCCGATATGTCTCGTGATTCAATGCGATCACCATCCAGCGACCAAGGCCGGTAAACCATATCCGGCAATAAAGTGACCCCTGCGCCAGTAGCGACCATATTACGGACGGCTTCAACGGAGCGCGTGCGGAATACGATGTCTGGGCGCGTATTTAATGCGCTCAACAATTTGTGTGTGGTGGCTTCGATTTCCTCGATATTGAGCATGACCAAGGGTTCATCCGAAATATCGTCGAGTGAGATAGAGTCGCTGGTGGTTAATCTGTGCCCAATCGGCAGCCAGAGCCGATATGGAGAAACATCCAAAGTTTCTGCTTCGAGTGCCATTAGGTCTTGATCTTCATCAAGTAGGATCACAGCAGCATCAAGTTCTCCCCCAATCAAAAGATGCTCGAGATATTCACTGTTGTCTTCGATAACGGCGATTTTTACGTAAGGATAAGCACGTTTATAACGTGAAAGAATATCAGCTAATACATAGCCTGAAACCAGCGCCGTCACGCCAATGTTAAGTTCCCCTTTGGAAGTAGAGCTCTCTGGAGAAAGAGATAAGCGTGCATCGGAGACTTGCCCAAGGATTGTTTTGGCATGCCGCAGGAAGTGATGACCATTCCGGGTGATATTCAGGCCCCTTGGATGGCGTTCAAACAAAAGCACCCCAAGATCAGCCTCAAGATCTTTTATCGCGTCCGTTATTGCGGACTGGGAGATAGAAAGTAGCTGGGCGGCATGGGACATACTGCCTTGCTCTGCAGTAGCGACGAAGTACTGCAATTGTCGCAATGTAAAAGCCAAAAGTGATCAATCCATTGAAATGACTCTTCTGATTGTAGAGCATTGAAGCTTGCTTGAAGCTACCCCGAAGACTGGGATACTTTCTACAGGCAATTGAGCGAAGGAGAAAATGACTATGTCTGACATTGCGAAAACCCCAGAGCCACCCTACTACGCAGTGATTTTTACGAACCACCGTACAGACATTGATGAAGGCTATGGAGAAATGGCAGAGAGAATGGTTGAACTCGCGTCGCAACAACCGGGTTTTCTTGGTGTTGAGTCAGCCAGAGATGGCTTGGGTATTACGGTATCGTATTGGAAGGATCTCGAATCGATTAAGCAATGGAAAGCGAATGCGGAGCATGTTGAAGCGCAGAAGATGGGACACAAAAAATGGTATCGGGCCTTTACAACGCGAATTGCCAAGGTTGAGAAGGAGTACAGTCTGTCAGACTAAAAATGTTAGTCAAATACGACTGTTATGGTCGAATGTACAAGATAGATAAATTTTTAACTTGGTTTTCTCAAAAAAGAACCGCTGAGTTAAAAGTAAAGACGTACGTTGACCTTATGTATCTTATCCACAAATACTGTGAATAAAAAAACACCAGTAGCAAATAATAAACAAGTGAGTGTTAAATGCACATGTTTGCGTAAGGCCTATTTCGGCTGTTTGAAGGTGTTTATTGTATTGGGCTGTAAAAAGTTTGTTTGGCCATCGGCATGTCCGGATTAAGAAAAATACATGATGAATAATCATTCAGATTCATATCTATGATGGGCATACCGATGGCAGTTATCAAATGGCGTGATGGGTTAGCTGATGACTTGCCCCTTCCTCCTGTTGCCACTTATCGATCACTACCGCAGCAATCAGATCTCCTTCAACGTTAACAGCGGTTCTGAAGGTATCCAGTGGGCGTTCAATCAGCAATAGTATGGCAATCGCTTCAAGGGGAATACCCGCCGCCAGCAGTACCATCTGCATACCAGACATAGAACCTGAAGGCATTCCTGGCGCGCCAATGGAAGAAACCATGGCCATGATGAAGATCATCACCAATCCTGAGGTTGTCAGATCGACACCAAAGAGCTGAGCAAGAAAAATCGCAGCTACCCCTTCAAACAGTGCTGTGCCATCCATGTTCATGACAGAGCCAAGAGGTAAAACCATACTGCTGGTCGTTTGAGATACCCCAAGTTCCTGCTCTGCAGTCTGCATCGAAAGGGGCAGGGTTGCAGAGCTAGAGGAAGTCGCGAATGCCATGGCCATTGGGGCAGACAATGCTTTAAAGAGACGCTTGAAACTTATCCCAGTGATGAATTTTGCAATACCCGGCAACACTATGGCGCCGTGGATCAGGGTGAGCGTAAACACCAATACGGCAAACAGGGCCAATTGCTTGAACAGCAGACTACTGCCGGAGACAGAAAATTCAAAAACGATGGAAAAAACGGCCAATGGAGCCAGCTTGATGATACCGCTGACGATTTTATTTACGCCTTTGTTTAATCCATTGATCACCTCAAATAACGAATGTTTCTCAGGTAGTGTCGATACTAAGGCCAGACCGAGCATGAATGAGAACAAGACAATCGCGAGAAGGTTACCTTCGGACAGGGCTTGTATTGGGTTGACAAGTGCCATCGAGAATAGTTTTTCTGCAATCGCCCCACTATTGGCGGCTTCAGCGCTAATCAATTTGACCTCTTCGCCCACTGGCACAATCGATGTCAGTGGTTCCCATGGTGGGAGCAGTAACGACGCACCCAGCCCGAGGCTGATAGCAATGAAAGAGGTAAAGCTATAAAACAGTATCGTGGTTCGGCCTATCTTTTTTAACCGCATTGTTGAGCCAATACTGGTGATACCTTGCAGCAGTGATAGCATCACAACAATGCCTACCACCATTTTGAGCAAACCCAGATAAGTGGTTTTACCCAGTGCGATCAATTGATACCAGTCTTGCTGAGCGACCTGATCGTCAATGGAGAAGAGGCGGGTTATGGCCCAAGCTGAGAAAGCGGCAAACGCTAGCTGTAAAGGGAGAGACTGACGAAGTTTAGTCCACATTGTTGTTATTCCGAAAATTCTCAGCACATTGGAAAACTGAGCTGAAAAAGCAAGCGATAAGGCACTGAGAAGTGTTTTGCACTTCTCAGTGATAATGGTAAGTGACAGCGTCACTAAGTCTTAGGAGATATTGTGCTTGTAGAAAGGATTCAGTGATGCCTTTACACGCTTTAGGAGCACCAGTGCCGTGACGCGACCCCAACCAAATAGAATTTTCTGGTGAAGACGAAATATTGTGTCATACAGGTTGCGTACAAAGCGGCCACGAACGATCAATTTGTTGTTCATCAGGCTGCCTACTGCATAGTCATGGCCAACCGCGATAACCATTCCGCCATCATTGAAAATAAATGGTTTCATCGCTTTACCTTTAAGCATACGGATAAGCTGGCGAGCTAAATGATCTGCAGCCTGATTTGCTGCTTGTGCTCTTGGTGGTACAAAGCTGCCGTCAGGCTGCGGGCATTCAGCGCTGTCACCGATAACAAAGATATTCTCATCCATCGAGGTACGCAGCGTTTGGTCAACTTTCAACTGGTTCAGGCGGTTTGTTTCCAATCCATCAAGTGTCGCAAGCCATGGTGCACACTTAATGCCTGCCGCCCATAATTGAAGGCTGGCAGTCAGAACTTCACCATTATCAGTAATGAGTTTCCCTTCTTCTGCGCGCGCTATACGCGTGTTTGTTTTAACGTTCACTCCGCTTTTAGTGAGTGCGTGCTGCACTTTCTGGGACATGCACTCAGGGCCAGCAGGCAATACCCGATCAGAGGCTTCAATAAGGGTAATTTTAAGCTCGGCATTTCTGCGGTATCGTTTCAGCTGATTACTGACTTTTGCAAGCTCGGCGGCCAATTCGACGCCTGTTGCACCTGCACCCACGATAGAGATTTGACGCGACTCATCGGCTTTCAGCAAAGGATTAATGTGATCCCATGCGCGCTGGGCTTGTTCTGCAGAGTCTAAAAACAGGCAGTGTTCGCTGACGCCTGCCGTTTTGAAGTCGTTACTTACTGCGCCAACCGCAATCACCAGATAGTCGTAATCGAGCGTCGATATCTGGCCATTGGCATCACGAATTTCAATCTGCTTGTCAGCGCGGCTAAGTGCAGACATTGAAGCTTGGACATATTGATAGCGATTGCAGAAGCTATGTTGGAGGTAGCTAACAGCATCCAATTCTTGGTCGAAGGTTCCGGCCGCGATTTCATGCAGACGAGGCTTCCAGTAATGGTGACTGGCAGGCTCAACCAAAATAACCTCATGTTCACGGCGACGCGCAAACTGTTTACCCAAACGAGTGACTAACTCCAGGCCTGCTGCACCACCACCTACTACAACGATTTTTGACATCGTTCTCTCCCAATACCAACACTCAGAGTGTTGTTGAATACGGTATGCCAGCCTTGTCATCAGGTTTCATAGGCTAGCGGAATGGGGCGCATTATATTGATGATGTGAAAATTGATAATCCAACACATTCGAAATTGATTATTACCCATAGGTAATAATTGCACTGGATCGGATTCAGGTTATTTGGGTATAGGAGAGCAGCACCAAGATGCGATCGTTAACCACTAACTTAGACATCCTTTTCTTCAGTACCTTTTGAAGGGAGTTCCTGTCATAGGGTTTCATGCCTTTCCAGTTTTGGCATTCTTCGCGTGTGCGGCCGCACCCCAAACACCACCCTTTGGGGCCAGAAAAATCGCACACATCAATACAGGGACTTTGATTCCGCTTCATCGTGCTCCGTCCTTCAAAGCTCACTTAATGTCTGCTCAATACCGTCTTCAAGTTGCCGGAGACGGTTAAACTCTTCATACAGCTTTTGTTCGAGGTTTTTAAAGTTGAGAGGCAGGTTGCGCTGACAAATATGATAACCGCTTCCTATGGTTTGATAGCCTTTCCAGCCCTTGATTTTCTCCCCTTCAAGTTCCAGAAATTTGCGGACAAATTCAGATTGTGAAGGGCAGTCTTCTTCTGCATGCATACAGATAGGAAACTCTTTCTGCTTTAACTGCGGCGCTTCAATATAGGTTTCAAAGTGGATGCCGCCTTGAGCCTCATTGTGCCAACTTTCCTTATAAATCTGCATGTACACGCCGCGGTTATATATTTCCCAACCATCATCAAACCATGACGACTGCCGGAGCATTTTCTCGAGATTCCGGAAAATAGGTTTAATGTCTTTCATTCATATGCCTTGAAATACAGACCCAACACGAGCATCTAACATGCTTTTCTGCGGTCTGGATTAGCATCCTAGCCAAACTTAGTTGTTATGTTATAACGTAACCTATCAATGGCGCCAAATAGGTGTCAATAGGCGAGGAACAGCAAAAGCAGTGAGAACGAAACAGAGAAGGTGAATATCGAAAATGTCTCTTTAGTGTGACACGTCTGGAGTCTAAATTGGTACAGAAATGATACCCTCCAAGCCAGCTTTTGCAGCTTGCGATTGGCTCTGAATCAGCAAGCAATCTGCTTCAACAATGAAAGGGAAATGAATGAGAATTGCCGTAATAGGGTTGGGTGATATTGCTACTAAAGCCTACCTTCCTTTGCTCACCCGTATGCCAAATCTCGAGCTTATCTTTTGTACCCGCAACCCAGAAAAACTGGCAGCAGTCGCTGGCGAATATCGCGTTGCGGAAACCTGCCGTGATTATCGCGAGTTGCTTAAGATGAATATCGATGGCGTGATGATCCACACCAGCAGCGAGACGCATGCTGCTATTGCCACGTTTTTTATGGAACAAGGTATTCCCGTTTTCGTTGATAAACCTGCCACGCTGAATTTTGCCTACTACCAAAAGCTTCATGATTTGTCAGAGCAAAAATCTGTTCCCTTGTTTGTTGGTTTTAACCGTCGCTACATTCCACTTTGGAACACGCTGGTGGGCCGAGCTGATCTTCGAACGCTTACATGGCACAAACATCGACTCAATCTGACAGGCAAAGCACAGGACTTCATTTTCGATGACATGATCCACGTGATTGACTCGCTCAATATCCATGGAAACATTGACCAGCAAGACATTCAGGTGGTGTGCCAGAAAGCGGGCGATGAAATCGCCATGATCAACCTCTCCTGGGAAGAAAATGGCACTCTGTTCAATGGCCAAATGAACCGCCAGTTTGGCAAAACCTGCGAGTCAGTGTCGTTGGCCTTTGAAAACGAAGCTTATCAATTTAACGGCTTCCTGAAAGGCGAGAAATTCGAAAACGGCGTCACCCAAACTGTTGAACTGGCAGATTGGACAGATACTCTCGAAACCAAGGGCTTTAAAGCTATGCTGGAAGACTGGGTGAGTGTGGTGGCATCAGGCCGAATGGATGAGAAAGCTCAGCAACGAAACCTGTCGACCCATGCGTTTTGTGAGTGGTTGTTGGGGGAGGTTAGTTAGAACATTAGAACGTATTCGCAACACACCAAGAGTTAGCTTGGGAGAGGGCATATAGAACCTTCTCCCTGTAGTCTTACCAAATCTCATTGATAGCAGCTTGAGAGTATTTAGTCTTTACGACTTGATAGTAGTGATTATTAGAATAATCTAAAGAAACTAAGCTTAGGTATCTCTCAGCTGAAATCCTGCAGCTTCTCCCGATTTCAAAGAAATCTGGTACGGGCTCCTTGTCATCAATCATGCATTGATAGAAAGCGCATATATTTGACTCGAAGTGCTCAAAGTCTTCAGAGCCAACTCCAAGTGAATTAATAAAGAGTTCAAAGCCATGTTCAAACTCTTGAAGGCTAATGTCATTGTTTTTGATTCTTCTAAAAAACACGCTCATACTTCGATAATACATATGTACTCCCCAGTCTGGCTGCCTAAAGAAAAATCCGTCCTCGCCTTTGAAAAAAGCAACAGGATCTTTTGCAAACATGCGTATAAAGTCCTGGTCATCGTACCTTTCCATGGCTAGCTTGTCCTTCTACCTTATATGTGTAACTTTTCTAATTATTCTTGAATCATTTTCGTTGATATAAAGAATCTCTATACTTTTTGCTGTGTAAAAATGCTCCCAGAAACCGGGGTCAACACCTTCTATTTCTCCATTTCTAAAATCAGAGTACAAATGATACTCATTATATCTATCATCAATGAAAATATAATCACAATCGTCAGCGGGATTAACTCTTGAAAACTTTATTTTAGTCATTCTCGATACTCGATTCGCTTTCTTGGTGCTTCAATTGATTCGACACCGTTGTTGATGTTTTTCCCTTCCGCTCCAATCGGAGCATCGCCATTTTCCATTTAGTCCAAGCTAGCCCATCCGTATTCTATTTTTTGCCTATCCCTTTGTAGACACCTCGATGGACAGTATTAGAAAAGCGACTTTATCAGCTATCCCTGACTTTCTTAATGGTTCGGTATTCCATAAATTTTTTAATGAAAAAAGCTGTCAGCATCATCTAGAATATCTAGCATGGCTGAGGTTGATATCCTGTTAGATTCATTGAATGCACCTTCCCAATCTACATCGCTGTCAATTTCAACAATGAAGAGTTCATATTGAGTTTTTCAAAAAAAGATATGATCTTTCTAATTTTATCAGCTATCTCATTGTGGTCATTCAAGAAAAGCTCTCCACTAAAAAACGCTCCATTGTTGCCATTATTTAGGCTAGCTTTTACTGTGGATAGAGACATGCCGAGTAATTTGTATAGAAACTTCGCTGCTTCTAAACTGTCAATAGAATTAGCGACAGATATCGAGACTTTTGACATTGAAATTCCTCTGATATCTTTGGTTTTAAGGGTGGGTAGGTTTCTACCCACCTATTTTAAGAGTCAAGAACCGCACCTAGACAGCCAATAGTGTGTAGGTAGACCTTCCGAGCCATTCTCTGCGTATGTATGGGTAAACTCAATAAGTACATCTGCCCTATGAACATAAAAATAACTACCTCTTACCATGATCTCTGAGTTATCAATGATCACCGACTCGTTAAATATTTCATCATCAAAAGATATTTGACCTTGATAAGATTCTTTACCTTCTTCGTACTTTCTTATACCAGTTGCCAGATCGAAAGTAGAAAACTCAGTCTGACAATTCTCTTTTGGTCCATACGTCCATTTATCTTTACCCACTAGTTTCCAAAATTCATTGTCAGATAGGCGGGTGCTGCGAAATATTGGTGTGGTTTCTTGGCCTCTGCGATCTTCAATCAGTAAATAACCAGAGTCTTGATCTACTAACTGAACAGTATCTTTTCTACCACGTTTATACTCCAGATATATAAGACCTTCATCTGATGATAGGTTCACAGTTTGAATACCCGAAGCGAGCTTCCAACTTGATGGGTAGCTGAAATCTAATCGAACACTGCCTAACCAAAGCGCGTCGTATGCTTTAAAGTCTCCTGGCGATACCCACATGTCATCAGTTAAGAAGTCTGTTTCCATGTCGGCAAACATAACCGTCCCGATCTTCTCGATTTTTGATTCATTCTTCTTGTTGTCAGCGATGAAACTCTTAATAGCTTCACGTAGTGCTTTCGATTGTTGTTCTTCACTCTCGGTGGCATTCACTGAGAAACAAAGCACTGCCAATGATAAAAATGCAGACTTTCCTATCATATTCATTCCTTTGATAATTTATTTACCTTTACTGAAAATCCTAATTTCATATGGATTTTCGATGTCCATTCTTCCACCTGAACTATCAATTATGATGTTTCGACATGAACATTCATCATAATGCTTTGGTTGAGAGTGGATGGTATCGCCACATATCATGCATTCGTAATAAACATTTTTTCCTGTTTGATATCCCAATATTTGGTTGGGAATGAGACCAACATGATTATTTCTCCGCATGTATAGTAGTTCTATAATATTTGATAACTACCTTTGACCTCGGATGCTTTCTCTTCTCTTTTCTTTTTGTTCTTTTAAGTCTCCAATTAGTGGCAACTCAGAAAGATCGATACTATCGAAGATATTTACTACGATTGGATCTTTTTCATTTTCGTTGAACTCGTATGCTAGCTCTCCAAAGGAGCTTTCAGAAGTTAACCCGCCGGGAAAAACATTCCTCTTTGAACCAAAGCATAAAAGGAATATATTATTATGTTTATACGATTCTCGTATTTCAGCTAACGCATAGAAGAAGCTGGGTCCAGCAGCCTTACCACTAACAGAGTTGCTATCTGTATAATGAATGGTCGCAATATTATCAATTAAAGAGCAAGATAGCTCCACATTACCAACAATTTTCTCATGGTTAGATAGCTTTATTGTTCTAGAAAATTCCACGGATTACTCCTTGTAATTAGGGTTTTTAATAAATCCACCTGTAGGACTGTTATTTCCGTCAATTGGGGTACAGCCTTTTATATAACATGCTTGAATGCCACCAGGGAAAGCTACTTCATGTTCATGAGCAAAAGGGTTTTTGGGATATGCTTCATTTACATCAATACCATGACCAGGATCATCAATAAGGTATATATATCCTGACTTTCCAGTCTGTGTATTTACCTCCGATGCCCCTGAAGGATATTTTGATGTCCCCACGTATTGACTGGGTTCATTGAAGTCCACGTAGTCCTCTATGGGTACATTGGCTTCCGGCCTCCATGGCTGAAATCCATCATTGAATATAGTTGATGGATCCCTGCCATCTCTACGGTATAACTCTCTTCTTCCTCCTAACGGAGGACCATTACATTGACACGTAACGTCAATATTCGCCAGCCCCAATGGATCCACCCACCCTGTCGGATTGGGTACATACTGATAGTTGTTTAATCCGCCCGCCAAACCGATGGGGTCTGCTGTAACAAACCGTCCAGTATTTGGGCTGTAGTAACGGTGTCGATTGTAGTGAAGGCCTGTCTCCTCATCGAAATATTGCCCCTGAAAACGTAGTGGGCTGGATATCTCTTCAACGTGTTTTCTCAACACATTGCCGTAAGCGCGGTACTGCACCGACCAGACTGACCTTCCCTGATTGTTGGTAATATCAGTTGGCGTGCCGATTTGGTCTAGGTGGTAGTGGTAAGCCTCACAATCTGTGCCTTCACCTGACAGCATTGCCAACGGTTTGAAGGTGCCGGGCTCATAGATGTATGTCTGGTAATGGTCTTTGCTGGTTTCGGCAATCAGGGTTTCGCCTTGCCAGACAAACTCGGTAGTTTTTACATTGCCAAGCTTGTTTGTCACACGTTTTTCGATGCGTCGTCCAAACGCATCATACTTGTAGGTGGCGAACGAACCGTCTGGCAATGTGGCTTTGGTTAAGCGGTGTTGGCAGTCGTACTCGTACTGCGTGACTAGGCTTTGCTCTTTGCCGCGTTTTTCAACAATTAGTCGGCCAAATTCGTCGTATTCATAGTGACTGTCGCCGTGGAATTTGAGTTGATTACCTTCAACATCGAATGGCTTAGTGCCTGCCTTAGCGCCGATGACTTGATCAAGCAGGTTACCTGCTGGGTCATGGGCGAACGATTCTTCCACCACGCCCCGTGTTTTCTTGAGTCGTGAAAGCGGGTCGTAGTCGTAATAAACTGTACCGAATCGGCTGTCGGCCATCTCGCTCAGGTTGCCATCAGCACCATAGAGATATTGACGGGATTGTGTCTGTCGCCCGTTTTGGTGCTGGGTATGGGCAGTCAGTCGCCCCTGTTCGTCATGCTGAAAGCGGCTGAGAATGTCGCCTTGTTTACGGGCGGTTTCCAAACCATTTTGATAGTGGTGACGGGTCAGTTGCTCATCGTTGAGCATGATACGGCCCAGCACACCGCCAGCAGAGCGTTCAAAGCTGAGCTTATTGGCATCAGGCAATTGCCAGTGGGAGAGATGTCCGACACTGTCATACTCGAAGAAGTTCGATGCCCAGCTTTGGTGTTCCTCGGTGAGCCTGCCAAGTAAATCATATTGCCAGGCAAGGGGAGTCTCCCCATCGTCAACACCAATCAACTGTCCGTAAGCGTCGTAGTTGTACGCGACCTCTTGTCCATCAGGCAGGGTTTTCTTAGTTAGCCTGCCCATGGCGTCGCGCTCAAAAACGGTTTCTAGTTCTGTGCCTTGAGTACCGGTCTCTGTTTTCTTTAGCAGTTTACCGTTGAGGTCATATTCATAGGCAAAGCGACGGCCATCAAAGGTCGTTTCACTGCGAACGAGACCGTTGGCGAAATAATCGATGTGATAGGTTTCGTTGCGCTCATTGATGATGGCGGTAACGAAGTTTTTGGCGTTTTCGTACTGGTAACGGAGGGTAGAGCCGTCAGGTTGGATGACCTGGCTGACAAGGTCGGTGTTCGGGTGATAGTCGTACTGGGTTTCCAGACCGTTTTCATCAATAACACGGGTTGCCTTGCCGTAAGCATTGTATTCAAAGTGCTTAGTTTGTCCGGAAGGAAGCTTCACCTTGCTCAGTCTGTCAGCATTGTCCCACTCGTATTGAGTGACAGCGCCAATGGCCGACTTTCCAACAATGATGCGACCGAAAATATCGTAGCGATAGGAAGCTTGAGAACCATCGGGATAGGTTTCGCCAATCAGCATCCCCAGTCGGTTCCAAGCCAATTTATGCTTGCTGCCGTCCGGGTAGGCGATTTCGGTTAACTGACCTTGTCCGTTGTATTGGTAGAAGGTGTCTTGGCCAAGTGGATCCCGTTTTTCGGTGATGTCTCCTTGCGCGTTGTATTTGTAGCGCCAGTTGCGCTTGCCTTGAATGACCCGGCGAAGGTTGCCTCGCCAGTATTGGTATTCAATCACCTCACCATCAGGTAGAACGGTCAGTACGCGTTGTTGGAAGTCGTTGTAGACGTGACGGGTTTCATTACCAAGCGGGTCGACAGTGAGGACTAAATCGCCATTTTCATTGAATTCATTTTTTGTAACGGCGCCATCGGGATCTGTCTGCGCTATCAGCTTGGCATTTTCATCATGTTGGTAAGCGGCAGTGCTGCCATCTGAATAGGTGATTTCGACTGCATTGGACGCGTCATCCCACTCGAATTTGGTGTCGTAACCAGTATTGCTCCAGTGATGGACACAACGAACTTCTTTTCCTTCACCTTCCCACTGCCAGCCGAACTCAACACCACCTGCCATTTTACGCAGCGAGATGACGTTGGACGGGTTATATTGATAATGCTCGCCTTCGCCAGCGGTGTTTAAGGCGTTAACGAGTTGCTGATTTTCGTTGTAGTGATAGGTGAAACTGGTGCGCTCTGTTATCCACTCCTTCTTTGAGCCGTCTGTTTTCAGCGTGCGGAACTCAATCGCAGAAATAAGGCCGTTTTGATACACAAACCAAAGCGCAATACCCTGTTCGTTGATAACTGCTTGAGGTCGTTGATAGCCATCGTATTCGATCGTTAAGCGGTTATTGTATTTGTCTGATAAACCCGTTAGCTGAGCAGTATTCCCTTTGCGGGTGAAGTGATGAAAGGGTTGCCCGGCTTGCGCCAAGACATATTCATTCCCTTTTTCTCCCAGAAATACTGCTGCACCTGCGAGGTCGTTATAGATTTCAGGTCGCGACTCCGTAGGCTCTGGAAGTTGGGTGCGTTTGCCTTCGGCATCTTTCCAGAACAATTTGCCCGCTTCGAAGATCAGAGACTGGCTGAGAGGGTGACTCCAGCCATATCCCAAACCCGAATTGAGCTCACAACTTGATGTTTTGTAGGTTCGGGTAAAAGTGTAAGGCAACGCACCGGGAAGCGTGACATCGCTAAGTTGAAGGGTTTCCTCACCCGTTACCATGGATACGGGACAGCCTTCGGACACATCCTTACCAGCACCTTGTGTTGCGTCGCCTTTCTCGGTGGTGCTTTTGTTGTTATCGATATCCCGAGGTTTTTCAGAAGTGATATGCGAACTTTGGGTCGCAGAGCGTTTCTCCGAAGTCGCGCCGTCTAGGTTTTTCCCCTCGACACTCTGGGTGGCTTTAGCCCTGGCGTTGAGCTTTCCATTGCCATGCTGGGTGACCTTTTTTAGTGTGTCGATGTTATCCACTGCGTCCACTTTGGTGATATCAACGACTTCTTTGATTTTCTTCACGGCCTTGACGGCGCGTCCTTTCCTGCTCATTTACGCACCTACCATGGTTGCGGTACCCGCAACATCTCTGAGTCGATTGATATTTCTTAAAACTGCGCCGCCGGGGATAACAATACTGAGGACAACCTCAACCAGAATGGAGGCGAGAGATACAGACACCAAAGTGAGGATCTGGAGTGGGCTAAGAATTTTGAACCAAGAGATGACTGCGTTGAGACACAAGAAGCAGCGCGCTTCATCTTTTATCAGCGTCAGCATTCTTTCGGCTTCTTCTTTGGCTGAGGCCAGTTTTTCAGCAATCAACTCTGGATTTTCTAAATATTTGGAGAGTTTTTTAGCTAGCTCCGTGGGGTTGGCGAGTAGCTTGAATAAATCAGCAATTTCATCCCAGGCATCAACGACAGCATCCAGCATATTATCGAGAAACTTCCCCACTTCGTCCCAGACATCAATAGGATCGTTAAGATAGATTTGCCATTCGCTACGCTGCGTCTTCCATTCTTTATCCAACCAAGCAGTGAGCTTGTTGATTGTTGGGTCATAGGAATCGAGCATGGTTTTGATGTCACTTTCGCTCACCTCGGGATAAAAGGTGATGTGGACAGGTTTACCCCGATATTTTGGGTCTAGCGTGACCTCAGCGGTGCCGTCGCTACCGATTGTGCCGGAAACTGCTGGACCATCAGGTTCGTATGAATCGATAAATATCCCATCATCGAATTTGACTGGCTGTACCTTAAATGGCGTGCCTGTGATGGGAACAAAGGCTTCGGCTTCAAAGCAATGAACAAGAGTGATCTTTCCATCAAGTGGGCAGGTGATGATATCGGCTTCTATTTCAGAATCGTCTGTATCTGCAGACTGCTCGTTATTATTGACGATAACCTTTTGTTCCATATCCAGCGCCCACCCATAAAACCAGTTCTCTGAGTGTTTGCGGTATTCATCAATCGAGGTCTCGAAATCCGATTTAATCTTGCTGAACATGTTATCGACGTCAGCCATCGTCATTACGTTACTGCTCACCGATACACCTCTTTATCCAATGCATTTTTGATGTAACTGTTTAACGTGCCGAATTCTTCCTTGTAGCGCTCAACCAAGCGCTTGACCTTGGCTTCAATGGTTCTTTCTGGAAAAGAGAAGTAGATATCGGCGTGATTTTCCCGGAGCCATTTAATGCTGTTGGCGATGAGGACGGATTTATCTTCTTCGCTGAGCTTTTTAACAACAGCTTCAGGCACTTCCCACCAAGGAAAGGGTTTCTCAACGACTGAAGATGCAGGGGTAGAATTGGTCACTGTGCGTTGTTTTGAAACCCATTGCTGACAAGGACCCATCACTTGGTTGCGCTGTTCTTCATCACAGAAGCGCGCTAGATCGATACTGAATCTTGGGTCATAGAAACGGAAAAAGGCATGGTTACCAGAGGGCATCCATACCAGTGTCAGACTGCGAAAATGTTGGAATATGTCCGGCAAGTGGAGAGTGCTCGCAACGAGAATGCCCCAGTCCTCGTTCGCTTCCTGTTCAGTCCAAGTAATGAAATCAGGCAGGTGCGAAACGTCAGCGATATAAGGCATCACTTCATGCCATTCTGCGTAGGGAGTTCCGCTCCAAAGTGGTTTGGCGTCATTACCGCCAAAGCGATAGAAATCTGCCAACGCTTTGTCATCGCAGGTTCCGTTGAATATGGCATACCAATGGAGAGGAGCCTCTGTCTCTTGGGCTAGATCTCGCATTCGCCATCCTTACATTTTTCACATTCTTCGCAGAATGGCGCTGCGGACTTCATGGTGGCGATTTGTGCCGGTGTCAGCATCGGGAGTGGATTTTCTGGCTTAGGAGGCAGTTGCCCTGGCAATGTGGGTGCTGCACCGCCGTATCCACTTCCGCTTCCTGCTGCGCCGCCTGCATTCAGATCCACTACGGGACCTGAAATATGTACCCCTGAAGTATCAACAGTGACGAAACAGCCCCCCGCTTTTAGCGTGATCTGGCTACCTGCTTCAATCACCAGCTTGGCACCGGACTTTTGGTGTATTTCATTGCCCGTATCGACAAGTTGCCCTGTGCCTTGCTTGATGTGGATCTTGTTGTCACTGATGACTGTTTTGTCACCTTTCACATGCTCTTTGGATTGCCCATCGACCGTCAGGTGGTCATC